>CAIKZJ010000302.1 GCA_903831845.1 uncultured Ignavibacteriota bacterium | reverse complement strand
TGGATACAGCCCGACCAGTACGATATATATTCGCTGAACTATAAAACGGGAAAAAAGGAACTGGTGGCGGAAGGAGTTCAGTACGGATTCAACATATCCCCGACGGGAAAATACTTACAGTGGTTCAACAACGCGGACAGTTCATGGTACGTATATGCGAATGAAAAAGGAACGTCAGTATGCGTTTCGAAGGACATCGGAGTGAAGATCTGCGATGAACTGAACGACGTTCCGAACATACCCAATCCGTACGGTATCGCCGGATGGACAACTAACGACAACGACCTGCTGATTTACGACAGATTCGATATCTGGAAAGTGAGTCCGGAAAACCTCTACGCTCCCGTGAGACTTACGAAAGGCCGCGAAGAGAACACTGTTTACAGGTATCAGGGTTTGAATAAGGATTCAGTCAATATTAGTGCAGAAGAAAAGATTTTATTAAAAACGACGAACGAAACGAACTGGCAGGAAGGATTCTGCGAATATGTAATAAGCAAACAGGAAATGAATAGACTGATAACTCTCGACAATAAATTCGTATCGGTTTACAAGGCTCCGAAGTCGAACAAAGTTCTTTTCCAGAAATCGTCGTTTACCGAGTATCCAGATTTATGGGTTACCGACATGTCATTCGGCAAATACAAAAAACTGACAGATGCGAATCCTCAGCAGAAGAATTATTACTGGGGTTCTGTAGAGATAGTCAACTGGAAGAGTTTCGACGGAAAAGACCAGAAAGGTTTGCTTTACAAACCGGAAAACTTCGACTCTTCGAAGAAGTATCCGATGATTTCATATTTCTATGAAAGAAACACTGACAGGTTCAACGTGCATTACATACCGGCTCCGAGCAGACCAGCGCTGAACATACCGCTTTACGTCAGCAACGGATATTTCGTTTTCGTGCCTGACATATTCTATGAAATAGGACATCCGGGCAAGAGCGCATACAATACGATTGTGAGCGGGTGCCAGTATCTCGCCGACACATATTCATACATTGACAGAGACAATATCGGAATACAGGGACAGAGCTGGGGCGGATATCAGGTAGCGTATCTTATTGCAAACACAGATTTCTTCAAGGCGGCGATGAGCGGAGCGCCCGTGGCGAACATGACGAGCGCGTACGGCGGGATAAGGATGGAATCGGGCGTCAACAGGATATTCCAGTATGAAAAAGAGCAGAGCAGAATAGGCGGAACGCTCTGGGAGAAATTTGATCTGTTTGTAGAAAATTCTCCTCTTTTCAAGGCGGACAAGGTAACGACTCCCCTTCTTATAATGGCGAATGACGGAGACGGCGCGGTTCCATGGCATCAGGGAGTGGAGTTCTTCGTATCGCTGAGAAGGCTCGACAAGAAAGTATGGCTGTTGAACTACAACGGCGACGAGCACAATCTCGTCAAATGGCCCAACAGAGTCGACGTATCGACAAGGATGAAACAGTTCTTCGACCATCTTCTGAAAGGTGCGCCGGAGCCGGAGTGGATGAAGAATGGGATACCTGCGGTGGAGAAGGGGTTGAAAAGCGGTTATGAGAGCAATTAGTAATTAATAATTAGTAATTAGTAATTACGAGCAAAAATTCTTTAGAATAACCGGAAAATCCCGCTCCGTCTTATAAAATACGTATTTACGAAATAGTACATAAAAAAAGGGCTGCCGGATGGCAGCCCTTTGATTTATGGAAAGAATAAGCTCTGCTATTTCACGAGTATCATCTTCTTTATATCCATGAATTCGCCAGCTTCGAGTTTATAGAAGTAAACGCCGCTTGCGAATTCGGAAGCGTCGAAGTCAACTGTAAAGAATCCGGCGCCCTTGTTCTCATTAATCAATGTCTTCACTTCCCTGCCAAGCATGTCGTAGATTTTCAAAGTTACGTGCGCCTGATGAGGAATAGCGAAATTAATCTTAGTGACGGGATTGAACGGATTGGGATAGTTCTGTGCAAGTTCAAACGAGCGCGGATACAGTCCGTTATGATTTCCGAGACCTGTCGCAAGGTTCATCGTAAGCGAAATATTCGGTCTTGCGGAAACAGTGCTTGAAGCTGTCATCGTACAACCATTGCTATTATCAAGGTGATGATGATAGACGGTATTGCCCGATACAGTAGTACCGGCGACAGTTGAATTCGACGTCCACGAAGTATTGTGGTAACAGATCTCGATAAGCAGGTTGCTGCTTATGCTGTACGGGAAAGGCGTTGTGAGGTCTATATACTGCCATCCTGTAGCGGTCGGAGCATAAGGTGAAACAGGAGCGTAAACGGTTACCCAGTTTCCTGACGTCACCCATCCGGTTATATCACTGCCGCTGTAATTCTGCATCCTTACAGTAAATCCGTTCATTACAGGAGCGCCGACACTAAGAACGTTAAAACCGATTCTTGTTATAAGGTTACCGTTACCTCCTGCCGCGATGATTTCGCTGCTTCTGTAAAGCAGCTGGGTCCTGGAATCCATATAAAGAGTATAATAAGGATATGAGCAGGATGTAGTGCCTGTTCCGATAACTATATTTCCGATTGGAACTCTCTTGAATGTAATTGCATTTGTCTGTGTCGACGCGAGCGAATCCGTTCCGCTGTATCCGTAAACCCTCCATTGTCCTACTATCGAATCTCCGGGTGTAATACCCAGTCCAGCGAGTACAGCATCGAGTTCACCGCTTGTTTTGGAGAACGTGCTGTCGAACCCGCTGTTATCGGCGGTATAAACCATTTTGATATTGGAGGGAGCACTGAAGTTCGGCGAAGCGAACATGAATTTATAAGTCGTGCCCGGAGCCGTTTTAGTCCAGTTAAAGACAACGGGAGTAGTGTTGCCGGACATAGTCTGCACTCTACCACCTGAAGCGGGTGAAACAAGGTTAAAAGCGGAGAGTACAGGTTTATACCTTGTGAAAGTAATTGTCCTCGGGCCGTTTGCCGCTTTAAGCGAATCGTTCGCGGGTAAATTATTCCTGAACGCCCATACATCCCAGCTTCCGCTGATAGAATTGCCCTGTACAACTCCGATACCTGCAAGCAAGTTATCGAGCTGTCCGAGAGTAACAGTCCAGGGTCTTGTTGTAACGGGAACCGTCAGCAGTCTTGTCGGAAGCGATGTTCCGAATATCCATTTATATGTCGCAGCCGCGCTTGCAGTATCCCAGTTAAACGCAGTCGTAGTTGTTGAACCTGCGATAGAAGTAATAGTAACTCCGGCAGCCGGCGTCTGAAGGTTATAAGTACTCAGCGGGCCTGAATTCGGGTCATAGCCGCCGATGAACATCACGCCAGTGTTTGCCGAATCAAGCCAGTCCCTCAAACGTGTAGACGAGGTTCCTCCACCGGTCCAAGAGCGGTCGAATTTACCGTAATAGTCTGATTTATCCGTTGCTGTACAGGATGAAGGTCCTCCGTGCAGCTGACCGACTATCTGATTCCATTGATTGTACAGCGGTGAACCGGATGAGCCGGGTTCCGTTATCGGAGTGAGTCCCGTGCTGGCTATCTGGGCCCAAACGACATGCCAGTGCGAACTGTCGCCGGGAACCGCCGGATTATTATAGGAAGTCGGTGTAAACGGTGTAGTGATGAAAGATATTTTCTTCACGTCGCAATCCGGGTGATGTATGCACATACCGCTTGTCGGCGGAACGTTTGAATGATTCCATCCGGCATAGTAAGTATTGTAGCTTACAGGAGGTTTGCTGGAAAGTTTGACGAGACAGAAATCGGATGCCGAATTTCTTGCGCACAATGTCGTACCTGAAATAGTATATGTAAGCGGACCGTCGCCGCCCGGATTAGGACAGGTCGGGGCTTCGTACTTGAACATTATTACCCAGGTCGGCTGAGACGAATCCCAGCAGTGGTTTGCGGTAAGCATAAACGGCGTGCCGTCGAAACGCGTGTTGTTTATCATCGAGCCGGAACAAATTCTCGTGTTAGATGCAGTAAGCAGCATTACAGCCGCGCGGATCTGGTCGCGGTAAGGATCTCCTTCCGGGCAGATAATGTTCCTGTTACATGCTCCGGAGCCGCCGTAATCTTTCTGTCTTAAAATATTGAAAATGTTTTTATACCCGTGGATAACTTTTGAGACATTAATTTCCGGCGATTCGGTAATAAAAGCAGGTGAGTTGAATTCGATTATAATTTCATCGCCTTTCACAGGAGCGGTTGAAAACAACCGGCTGTCATTATTGTTCAAATCCGTGAATGCGCCAAGGACATGGCTTTTGTCTGTATTGTATACAAACATTGTTGTTCCTTTGGGCAGATAGAATTTGTTGAATATCAGGTTGATTGAAATAGCGCCCGGTGATTTTATTGATACCCTCCAGATTTTTGTTCCGTCGGGCATCACATCAAATGTGCCTGAATTGGTGTATCCGATATTGACGCTGAAATCCTTGCCGAATCGGGGAGGTATATCCTTGAACTGAGATTCGAAATCATCCTCCCTCTTCATTTTATCGACGTCAAATGAAGACATACTGTATTGTTGAACCTCGTTCAGTTTCTGCACTTTGCTGCTATAAGGTGTTCCCTGTACGCTTACCTGCGCCTTCAGTGTAACGGAGAGAGTAAAGGCCAAAGCAAACGACATCAGCAAAATCGTAAGTTTGTTTTTCATAAAAAGCAGGATTAGTTTTTAATAACATTGAAATATATGAAAACTCGATAATATATTATACGTTTTTATAACGTGTACTCCGTATTAAACCTCATAATTGACCAAAAAATTAGGTATTTTGAGAAATTATTCTAAAATTTAATTACTAAATTGGCTGAGAGAAAATATTCGGGAGCTTTCTGGACGGCAAATACTGTCGAACTTTTTGAGCGCGCGGCTTATTACGGATTCTTCATAGCGGTTACATTATACCTTACAACGGTCGTCGGGTTTGACGATATCTGGGCGGCGTGGATAAGCGGTGTGTTTTCGGCGGGGCTTTATTTCCTTCCGCCGTTCACGGGAGCTTACGCGGACAAGATAGGTTTCAGGAAAGGCATAATGCTTTCGTTCTCGCTTCTCACGATCGGATATTTCGCTCTCGGCGTCCTTCCTTACAAGGCAACCGTTATTCCGGCGCTGGCTATCGTAATGTTCGGCGGTTCATTCATAAAATCGATTATAACGGGTACGATCGCAAAAACAACTACGGAGGAAACAAGAGCAAAGGGTTATTCAATCTTCTACGGAATGGTGAACATAGGCGCATTTCTCGGAAAGACATTCGCTTATCCTTTGAGAATTCAGCTCGGAGTAGAATACATAAATCTGTATTCCGCGCTGATGACATTCATCGCGCTTGTAATCGTTTTCTTCCTTTATAAAAATGTAGACACAGTAACTGGCGGAAAAAAGGTCGGCGAAGTATGGCATGGATTCCTGAAAATCGTAACAAACGGAAGGCTGATAGTGCTCATACTGATAGTGACAGGATTCTGGATAATTCAGCAGCAGTTATACGCAACGATGCCGAAGTACATTCTTCGCACCGTCGGAAAGTCGGCTTCGCCGGAATGGATAGCGAACGTAAACCCGTTCGTGGTCGTAATATCGGTTTATTTGGTTACTCATCTGATGAAGAAGATACGTGCGATTTATTCAATGAGCGTCGGGATGTTCCTTATGCCTGTATCGGCTTTATGCATGGCTTCGAGCAAACTTCTTGAATATTACACGGGAACGTCGGTTTCATTTTTCGGATTGTTCACGGCTCATCCGATAACCGTAATGCTAATAACGGGAATCGTTTTTCAGGGGCTTGCGGAATGTTTCATATCTCCGCGGTATCTTGAATTCTTCTCGCTGCAGGCTCTGAAGGGCGAGGAGGGAATGTACCTCGGATTTTCGCACCTGCACACTTTTCTCTCATCACTTCTCGGGTTCGGTATATCGGGATACCTTCTGACAGCTTACTGCCCCGACCCGGCGACTCTTTCACCGGACATGCTTGCGCACGCATACGATAAGGCGTATTACATCTGGTATTATTTCGCGGGTATAGGATTGACGGCGGCTATAGCGCTGCTTATCTATGGAAAGGCAACTGACGCGATTGACAGAAAGAAAATCAAAATTTAGATTCCTGATAAATCATTCTATCTTTTCGCCTTTGTTTTCCTTTTTGTACTTCGACCTGATCGCGTATCCAATAACAATAAACGCTATGCCGAGTGTCAGCAGCGCTGTGGGATGAGGATAACCGGCGAAATACTGAAGGGCGCTTAGCAGCATGAACGCCGCGCCGGCGACAAGGAACATTATTGAGGAAAAAGAATTTTTCACTTTATTGTTTTTGATTGATATCAAAAATAAAATATAAAAAATCAAAAATACAAAGCAAAAATCAAATAATAATTTCATTGCGTTCCCAAAGAGGACTTTGAGAACCAGTAATAATTATATTTGGGTTACTACGCAGTAGCGTAATAACCGGAGAAACTATTAACCGTTTTTGCTTTTGATTCCCGACAAAAGCATTCGGGAATGACAAAATGTATTTAAAAGAATGCGGTTATCTGCGCGCGGCCCGTGTGAATGACCTGTTTCTTTCCTTCCGACCTGCCGTCGTAGTTTACGGAGGCCTGTATATTCTTGCTTATGCTGTAATCGAACGCGGCGCGCCAATAATAACTTTTCCCCGAAGGCCTGCCGTTAGTGAGTTCGTAGGGGAAATTATTCTGGTCAAGATTCAGTATAACTTCATCCCTTTCAATCTCGAGCCGGATTCTTCCGGACGATACGAAAGAATAAATGAACCTCAAAATCTGCTGGTTGATGCTTGCCTGCGTCGGCTTTACCGGATATATGTCGTCGGCTTTAACGAAATTCAGCTGGAACCCGCTTTCGATGCTCTGTATCGGTCTGTATGCCATGTCTGTATTTACATTATACGACGAGATGTTCCTGTTCCGCACCGAATTCACGGGGGCAATATTCCTGTCGTTCTTCGTTATAAACTCAAACTGGGTCGTTATATCCTTCGTAAGCCCGAGCCGCATCCTGATTGAACGCTGAATGTTAAGGTTCCTTTCGTTGCCGGAACTGTACTGGTTCATGCTGTTCGATTGTATGAAACGCAGGCGGAATGAGTACTCCGGATTATTCTCGAAGAAGAATATATCCTGCTGAAGCAGCTGTGTGCCCGCCAGCGTATTCGAATCGTTCAGGAACGTCCCTGTGTGCATGAAATAAATGTTGTCTGTGTTCGGGTCTTTGCTCTTTTCATCGATGCGAAGGTATGTCTCGGTGGAAAAGTTATTGTATATAGCCGCGAATATGCCGCTGCCCGTCGAAAAGAGATATTTCGACGGTTTCAGATTGAATCGAAGCGACGTTTTAAGATCGACAGTCGGAAAATACCTGTCAGTGGGAACGTTTAGTTTAATGTAATTACCGTCGTAGTTCGTAAGCTGGAATTCGTTCTCATCCTGAATGCCGTTGTTGTTGAGGTCTCCGAGGTAAATATAATTTCCCTGCCCGACCGGGACGAGAACGAATAGTTTCTGTACGATGGCTGTTCTCTCGCTCGTGACGGAATAAAGAGCGTCCGCCATGACCGCGCCTTTCAGAGGTGAAAGCCTGAAACGCGAATTCACGAGCACGGATTTATTATTCTGTGTTTCCGACGTCTGGAAAAACTCCGAATAGTTTCTTTTTCTGATTGCTACGTCAGCGTCAGCGCCGAACCATCCTGACCCCGAATAAACGAGTCCGTATCTTTGGGTAAACGAATTTGAAAGGTTGATTATTGAACCCCGGTATGGCGAATCGTCCTTCCTGTAATTGAATTCGGAGAAGAACGTGAAATTCGCGATATTGTTGATCGAAAGTTTCGGAATAACCTCGAGGAACGCGAAACTTTCCGCAAGCAGACTGTCGGATGTCACTGTCTGCAAAGACGATTTTCTGTCTTCGTTATTCATCGACGCGGATAGCTCTATGAACTTCTGGCTTTTATCATCGCCGAAGAACTTCCTGTATCCGAGATAGGCGCTTTGCTTGAACCACTTTCCGCTTGTATGATAATTGTCGTTGCTGCTCTTTATGTACTCGGCAGAATATTTGACAGTCGGCAGTTTCTTATCGTATCCTGCGGCGTCAGATGCATTGAACCCGAGCAGCCCGGAAAATCTTGTAGAATTGAAGAATCCGCCCCGGAGCAGCTGCGCGAAGTTTCCCTGCACCTGCAGAAGCTTGCCCGGCGATATGATGAGACTTCCGTCGCGGTAGTTTTCCGACGCGGTTGTTGTATCGGAAAGGTCAAAATTCCTGTTGAACTCTGCCGTGTTTATCCTGTCGAGCGTCACGAATTTTTTATCGATGTATCTTTCTTTATAAGACAGCGATACGTTGTTAAAACTTATGCCGGCGAGCCGGAAGTTGTTTTTTTTGAACCCTATCTCGCCGTTAAGAGCAGGTCCCGTTTTTTTCACGTCTGTAATTGAAAATTTATTCTGGTTATACAACGATACAGCCGATTCCATCTTTACGTAAAAATCCCTGTTTCTGTTTAGTGAATAATCGAGGCTGACACCGGCGATCTGGTAAGATGTCGGCACGGGAAGAAATATTATCGGAGCATAGCTTCCCTGTCCGATACCGGCGAAGTTATACTGGTATGTGCTGACGCTTGTATAGTCACCCCTGCCCTGCCCGACGTAGGAGAATGACACCTGATAAAGCGCGCTGTCATTCCCGGGAGCAAACCTGTAGAAAGTGTAATTCGAACCGCCGATAACCGTATCGACCTTTATGTAAGAACCAAGCGCGTGATTCAGGGAATCCCTTCCTACAAAAGTAACGCCCGAACGGGTCGCCTTGAACTTGTCGGCTCCCGCGTTCTGAAGCGCGACTTTATCTGAATCCGAAAGCGTGAAATCAATCGTCTTGTCTTCGTTGTCGGTTTCGTTCAGATAAGAAACATTCACGAGAAGTTTTTTCTCGAAGAACCTGTAGCCGGTATTGGCTACCATCAGAGTCCTGCTGTATTTCCTGTCGGAGTATTCGAAATCTATTATAATTCTTGACGAATTCGTTATAAGCCTTTTATTTGTGAAAGTGATTTGTCCAAGACCGTAATCGATGACATAATCCGCCTGTTCGCCGCGGGTCATCAATGCGCCGTCGACAAAAACTTTTTCTGAGCCGGACAGAATAACTATATTAATTTCATTATAAAGTCCTGTCAGTCTGTACGGTCCCTGCACGCCGTCGGAACCGCTGAAGCTGTTCGAATTGAATTTGCCTCTGGATACCGCGCCTGTTACCATGAAATTTCCGTTGCCGATTTCCCCGTATCCTTTTGCTCCCTGAATTTTTCTTTTGAAGTTAAGGAATTCGGATGAGGAAAGATTAACGTCTATATCGCCGATTGTGGCAGCAAGATTGCTGCTGCGGAGTTCGATGAACACCTTGTCGAGCTCCTGCAGTTTCTGCGTATTGCCTTCCGGCTGCAGGGGCGTTTTCTCGTCAGTGAGCGCGGCTGTAATTTCTATATCTTTCGAAAGCTTTCCGTTAAGCTGGAGTTTAAACCCTGAATTAAGAGTCAGGTCACGGTTTGTGCCGATAGTGAATCCTCTGAACAGGCTTCCCGATTTCTGCAGGTCGGTTCCTTCAAAAAGATTCTCAACGAGATCGGTTGTCTGCGAAGCTATTTTAAGAGTATCGCCTGTCAGGGTGTCGCGTTCGATTTTCACGTCGAAAATAGAATACTCCTCTTTGAGCGTATAGGGAAACAGGTCGTAACGAACTATCATGTCATAAATCCGGAGTGTATCAAGAGAATATTTTCTGAAAATATGGGAGCCGAAGGATATTGTTCCGTGCCTGTAATCCATCACATAATCGGCATAGCGCGTGAGGATTACGTTATCGACAATAAGCGCTTCGGAATTCTGTATTATGAACCTGTCGCCGGTGGATATGAGAGTATCGGTGTAAGTGAACTTGAATTTCTGCTGTTTGTAGTTCGGGTCGACCTGGGAATACACGTATCCCGTCATTGCCGTCGAGAAGGCAAGGACAATGATCCACAGCGCCGTTTTACAAAAAAACGCTTTAATGATATTTTGACAAATCCGAACTTTCAGAGACGTCTTCGGGTTTTTTTAATAGAATAGTATAAGAATTCTTCTTATAACCTTCATCCTCCGTTTCTATATTTACGGGAATACCTTCAGTTAAAGTGATCGTTTTATTTTTAAGCGTGGTGAATTTAGAATATGTGAACGTCAGCGCGCCGCCAATAGTCTTTTTTAGTTTTCCGAGATTAGTCGAATCCGCGGAATAGAGTTCATACGCAGATAGCGAGTTCAGGAAAACCGATTCGTCGTTGTTGTCAACCGATACGTTAAAATTTTTCTTCTTCATCAGAAGGTACGCCGGTATCAAAATTATGATAAGCACGACTATGAACAGTCCGATGAGAACAAACAACCGCCAGGCGCCATATTTGATGCGGATTTCAAGCGGTATGTAAGTCACAATCTTCTTGTCTTTCAGGACAGGTTTGAAGATTTCGGGAACCGTTTGCAGCGCGAACAGTGTTTTAAAACTGTTCATGTAGTTCTCGTCGAGGGCTATATCCACGTTTGTAACTTCGAGCACGAGATTCCCGCCGACGGAAAAATCCTCCTTGAATATTGTGTTAAATGAGAACGTGGGGGATATTTCGGGCATATCGAAGATAACAGTGAAACCTTTCACCTCGCCTTCGGGCGAGACATTGCTTACGGTCGAGGGCGTGATAGTCTGCGAGCCGAGAGTTTTAACGGAATAATCCGACGACTTGAAATTTTCAAGATGAACGTCGAGTTTGGCGCTCTTGATGGTATGCGGAAACAGATTCGACTTAAGAGTGAGGTCGCTGAAAGTTTCCTTAATCTTTTCGCCTTCTTCAAAATCGAAACCGCGAAGAAGTTTGCCGTCGTAGAAAAGCTTCATCGGCGTTATTTTACTCTGCGTAACTTTAGGGACGAGAACTATAGTTCCTATGTCGAGCGGTTTCAGGGTTATTGCTTTTTGTTTTATGCCGACATTTCTTATAAGCGCGTCATAATACTCGTATGATGCCTGCTGAAGAGGTTTCTTCGAATAGACAATCGCGTAGACGACATATCCGTTCGACTCCCACCCGGCCTCTACGACTTTTTCGGGTATCGGATAGAGTAGGATTTTTCTGAAGTTATCGTCGCCGCGGAGTTTCTTGTAAAACTCAAGCGTGTTGTAGTAAGAGGAATCGCCGCTGCCGCTGTTATCGTTGATGTTGTCGGTAACGAGCCATATTACGGCGGTTTCGCCTTTTATTTTCGCGATTGATTTATCGAGCGCTTCGATAAGGTCAGTGGTTCCGAACCCTCCGTCATTCGCCCGCATCATTGACATCTTTGAAGTAATCTGATCGGGCACGAGTTCTTTGCCTGTACCTCCGAAAATCTCCTTAGGCGAATTTATACCGCGCTTCGAATCAGTCTTCGTGAACAGGTAAACGCCGGAATAATCCTGCGGTCTTACTGAATTCTTTATCAGCGTTTTGCAGAAAGTTCTGAACGCGCTGTTCTGTTCCCTGTAGTAGCCGGACATGCTTCCGGAATTATCGAAGAGGAATATATACTCCGTACTTTCCTGTGAATTCGAGACAGCAGGCATTAGAAACAAGCAGGCGATAAGATATGCAAATAGCTTTTTCATGGCGAAAATATTATTTATTAAGGAAAGTAACTTTGTCTCTTTCTATAATCACGTTTCCGCTGGAAGCCTTTTTGAGCCTGTCGTTGACGGCCCTGCCCAGTCCTTTGTTCTCCACGTATTTTGTAACAATAAAATCATACCCTTTTTCATCGGCGGCTCTCAAGTCAGCGAACAGGTTAAGAGCAGCTTCTCTGAGGTTTCCGTAAACAGTCAGATCAATAATACCGACACTGCTTTCCTTATTTTTAAAATATTCAATATTATCCGTAAAATAAAGTGGCGTCAGCGGAGCGTAATGCGATTTAAGCATTCCTGGCGACGAGATTTTGCTCGCAGATTCTTTTATCTCCGTGACTTCCTTGCCCGATACCGCTTCGATTTCTTCTTTAGTCACGAAACCGTGACGGAGAACAAATATTCTTTCCCCTTCGAAACTAATGACCGTCGATTCTATGCCGATCGGGCAGCGGCCGCCGTCGAGAATGTATTCTATTTTTCCGTTAAGTTCTTTCAGAACGTCTTCCGCCGTTGTCGGAGAAATCCTGCCGAACATGTTAGCCGAAGGCGCTGCGATAGGCCTGCCGCATTTTTCGAGCACTTCCCTGAAAAGCGGATGTGAGGGAATGCGCAATGCAACGGTATCTATTCCCGCTGTAACAATATCCGGGATTACATTACGTTTTGAGAGAACATAAGTAACGGGACCCGGAGAAAACTTTTCAGCTATTTTATAAACAGCGTTAGGTATGCTGACGGCATATTTTTCAAACTCTGAAATTCCGCTGACGTGAACTATAAGCGGATTGAAATCAGGTCTTTTCTTCGTCTCGTAGATTTTAAGCACGGCCCCGGGATTCAGCGCGTCGGCGGCGAGTCCGTACACGGTCTCGGTCGGCAGAGCGACTATGCCGCCTTTGAGAATTTCACCGGACGCCTTGTCCGCGCTATTTATAATCTTCGTCTTCAATAGTTCAGTATTCTTATCATTTCATACAACGCGATTCCCGTCGCAACGGATACGTTCAGCGACTGCTTCATGCCGAGCATCGGCAGCTCGACGCAGAAATCCGACGCGTCTATTATCTCCTTTGAGACTCCAGTAATTTCATTGCCAACTGCGATGCATAACGGGAATTCTTCCTTCTTCACATCCCATATCAACCGCCCTTTATCGGTTAATTCAAGCGGACAGATTTTAATGCCTTTGCTCTTTAAATCTTTCACGGCGTCCATCGGGTCCTTGAAGTATTCCCACGGCACACTCAATGTTGCGCCGAGCGCGACTTTTTCTATTTCCTTCCTCGGAGGATACGGAGTGTATCCGGTAAGATAAATCTTCTCGATGAACGCTCCGTCTGAAGCGCGGAAAATCGCGCCCACGTTGAAAATGCTGCGTATGTTATCGCACAGAACGTAGACGGGATTGCGCTTATACTCCCCTATCTTCGAAAGTTCTTTTCTGGTTTCCTTTATTTCAGCATGAGTCAGTTTTCTCATCGTTACGGCACAAATTTTATTTTTCTCATTGCGAAGAAGCACATGCGGAGAAGCATGAACCCGTCGCGGAACCTGCTGATGTTGGTATCGCCGTACGTTCTTTCACCGTACCTTATCGGTATTTCGATGATCTTCAGATTAAGTTTAGCGGCGCCGAAGAGCAGGTCGAAGTCGCCGAACGGATCGAAGTCGCCGAAATATTTTCTGTTCGCAACTATTCTTTCGTAATCTTTTCTGAACAGCGCTTTTGTTCCGCAAAGCGTATCGGTAATTCTCTGACCGAGAAGCCAGGTAAAAACCTTGCTGAAGAAAATGTTTCCGAGTTTGTTCAGGCGTCTCATCGCTTTTTCGTGCATCTGATATACGTTGCGCGTTCCGTTTATAAATTCGCCTTTTCCGTTCGCGAGAGCGTCATAGAACTTCGTAAGGTCTTCGGGTGCTACCGTCATATCGGCGTCAAGGATGACGAATATGTCTCCCTGCGCTTTTTCAAACCCAGTGCGGACCGCGTCGCCCTTGCCTTTTCCGGGTTGTCTGTAAAGTTTTATATCCTTTTC
>CAIKZJ010000301.1 GCA_903831845.1 uncultured Ignavibacteriota bacterium | reverse complement strand
GTACATCAGGTCCCTCGAAACGTTTGAAAACTCCGTACCGTTGTCTTTTCCTACTATTCGCAGCGTTGGCGGATAATCCTTTACGGACATTACAAAACTTCCGCCCTTAACGGCTTTTTTGTTACCGGCTATATTATAGTCCGTCCGCGTTTCCCAGCCTTCGCCTTTGAAGCCTTTACCGCCCATATCGGCGCTTACCGAAGGGTCCGCTCCGGGGGGAGTATCGAATTGTTTTATTGATACGGGAGAGGTATTAAAAACTTTGACATTTCCTGATTTGCCGCATCCCGAAAAAAGCACAAAAGAAAAAAATACTGCAGCAAGTAAAACGTATTTTCTTTTCACAGCTAAGGAGTTTAGTTTTTGTATTAATTATAAAATATTATAAAAAATTATAAGTTTCCATTCTATTAACTTTCGGCCGGAATTGCGGACGGGGTTTCATTCAGCCTGTTAAAATAAAAAAAACGGGAAAGCCGTGCCTTCCCGTTTTAATGATATTACTAATTTCTTTTACTGGGCTTTTCTCATCTTTTCCTGAGCTTTTGCAAGCTGTCCGGTTTTTTCGACAAGCCATGCCTTGTGCATTACGTCTTTCTCTCCCTGCAGTTTCTGGTACAGGTAACCCGCCGGGGGCTGCTGTTTCTTCGACAGGCTCGACCGGAGCATGCGGTTGTAATATTTCAGGAATCTGATGTACGAATTCTTTGTATCCTTGTTCAGCATCTTGTCGTAACGGATAACCGATTCGTAGTTGTGAAGTATGCTCTTCGCGGGATCGTATTCTCCGAGTTCGTAGAAGCAGAACAGCTGGTAGAACTTGAGGTCGTATTTGTATATGAACACGTCAAGGTTCACCTTGTTCGCGAACTCTATCGATTCCCTGTAATTTCCTGTCTTGTAGTTAAGCAGAGCATTGCTGTAATTGTACATGTTCTGGGCGTGTGTCGGGTTCAGGTTATAGCTGTATTTCTCTATGAACTGTTTCGCCCAGCCGAATTCATGAAGCGCAAAAGCGTTAAGCAGTATCGCGCGGAAGAGCGTGTCCGAAAGATATTCAGTCTTTTCCGTTCTGAAGAGCTGGTTGTCGAGATAATTCTTGTAAAGTCCGTAAAGCTCTTTTCTGTAATAGTCGGTGTTCTTATCGTCGTTTATCCTGCCTATACTGAAGGAAATAAGCCTTGAATACAGGAAGGCGAGTTCGCTCTTGCTCATTTTATTGAAGTACGTCTCAACAAGCGCTTTGAATGATTTGTAGTATTCGGTCCTGCCTGGATCGCCGTACATTTTAAGAAGCTTTATGTAAACTTCGAGAACGTAATCGAACTTGTACGTTCCCTTGAACTCGGAAAGAATCTTTTCCAGGTTCAGGTTGGCAAGTATAACTTTCGGCAGGTTCTTGTCTTTCTGCAGATTGAAGCCGGCCTGATATTCAAAAGCGTTGAGGAAATAGCAAATTGTATCCGTGATATAAAACAGAGTAAGGTTCTGCGTCGCCTGATCTATTATTTTAACCTGTTTCTTTATACTTGTCGGGCGGTTTAATTTCCCTGTGATGGCCTTGTAGTTGAACAGGTTTGTATAATATTTATACAGTTGAAAAATGTTGTCCTGAAAATAAGTCTTTTCGCGGTCTACATGGGCATGCATAATTTTGCTGTGCCTCATGAACAACGCGTTCAGGTTTCTCTTTCTTAACTCGTCTAAAAATAAGTTGTTAGACGCAAAATGATTTATCTCGACGCTTTTCTGTTTAACGAAATTTTGTATCTGCTGAGTAAGATAGGATATAAGGACGATAAAAGACGATTTGATAATTTTGCATTTTTCACGGACTTCGTCGAATATTTCGTCTTCGCTTCTTTCCGCGTCAAATTTTGGATAATATTTCAGCAACTCCTCGTAGATATCTACAAGAACTCTTCTGGAATTAAAATAAGGCGAATTCAGGTACCTTTTTAATTCCCTTAGCTCTTTCTTAGAAAATGTTCTAAGAAGATCAAAGATTACTCTTTTCTTCATGGCGGTTTTGTTAATTAAAAAACAATATTCAATTACAACCTCGTTAAAAAATAATTAAAAAGCAATAGATAATTAAATATACAGGGTGATATTAAAGGATATTAGTTAATAATGAAAAATGTTAAGGTTTTTTCTTCGGAATCGCCTTAATATTTTTAAACAAACAAAAAATTTCCCTTAAATAAAAAAATAAATTGAAAGGTATTCTATGAAAAAGTTATTAATTGTATTCGCGATTCTTTTTGTTGTCTGCGCAGCTTCGTTTGCGGGAGCCGCGGCTGCCGAGAAAAAAACCTGTTCTTCGTCCTTAAGCATGTACGAACCCGATCCTCCCAATTCAATAAGAGTTCAGATAGACGGAATCTGGTACTTCGTGGTTCTTGACAGCAACGGAAATCCCGTGGAAATTATCCGCGTGCCTATCAGGGAATAAACCGGCATCACGGATCAGCGGCGTTTGTAAAAGTTTAAAATCAGTCTATGAAAAATATCGCAAAAGTTGTTTTTAATCCGGAGCCGGAAAAAGAATACCTCTGGAATCTTTCAAAAAATACAGTGAACAGGCTCGACAGTATCTGGAAAAAACTTGATTGCAACACCCTGGAAATTCCCGATTTCGACGATTTCGGGTACCGAGGCGTTAAGGTCGACTGCGAAAACGGAAACGAATTTATAATTATACACAATCACGTCATAAAAAAGGAGGAGTTCGTTACGAGTGTTAAGCTTGACGTGAGAAGCGAAATGGAGAACCTGCTACTTTCTAATATGCCCGATGAAATTATTGATTTTCTGAAACCGTATGTTTACGCGGCGATTTCGTACAGGAAGGCAAAATAACAGTTTTTGTTTTACAATAAAACATAAGTAACAATAATTTATACTTTAAGCAAATATTTACGGGGGTAAAAAATCTTGCTTGTTTGGGAGAACGGCGGAAATACTTTACACGACAACAGTTTAAATAAATGCTTAAAATCTTGTATTAATATGAAACGCAATAACAAAAATTCGTGCCGAATAGTCGTTTACTCGGGAAGCCTTGACCCCGAATGGGAAATCTCTGAAAATGACGCAAGTTATCTTGCCGACATCTGGGATAATCTCGACTACTCAAAAATCCCTCTGAAAGAGCCCATACAACTGGGGTACAAGGGGTGCATTTTCAAAAACAGCGAAGGTCAGACGTTCTATGTTTACAACGGTATTGTTTCTCTTATGAACAACGGATCATCGGTACACAAGGTGGATAACGGAAGAAAATTCGAGAAGCATATAATAACGCTGGCGCTCGAGACAATGCTCCCGCTGCACACGACCAGAAAAACGTCAAACGTTGCGGAAGACTGATGACATCCGGAAAAATACAGCGAAATCCGGTCATTCAAGCAATGAAAGGGAAAACTACATCTTTATCCTGTCCAGTTCTTTCTTCAGTTTCGATATTGCCTCAACGGGGGTCGGGTCGACCTCGTTGAGCACCGAAAGGTAAAAACTTACCCAGTCACCGAGAAATATAAGATCAAACATTCTTCCGAGCCTCGTCCTGCAGTCGCTTGACAAATCCATGACCACCCCGGAATACTTTCTGTAAACCTTTTCAGTTATTTTCATCCGGAGCTTAATCCTCGCGTTGTCGTCCCTGTCGTTAAGAAAAATCACGGCTGTTTTTTTCAGAATGTCTTCGTTGAGCTTCCAGCCCACAAGCTCGTTATGGTTCATTTCGGGATAAAGGTTTCCGTAAGCGAGTATCTTGGCGTTTTCCGATATCTGCCCCCTCCACCGGAGGTTGACTGCATCAAGAACGTCCGCCGACGAGTACACGACCGGAAGCCTGTCTTTCAGCGCGGCCGCAATCCTTAGGGCCTCGTTGCTTTCAAACGAGGGGTTTATGTATTCATTCAGACTCTGCTCAAGGTTTATTATCACGTCGTTTATCTCTTCCGACTTGTCCGAAATCAGACCGAGTTTTGTAAACAGTATAAGAAGAGAAAAGAAGGAATACCCGAGAGCGCATCTCGGCTGAAGTCCGCCCGGTATCTTAATGAGTCCGGTTTTATTCTTATGAGCCATCTTCTCCACAGTGCCGCCGCTTGTAACGCATATTATTCTGCATTTTTTCTTCAGCGCGTCCCTGAACGCCGTTACGGTTTCTTCGGTGTTTCCCGAATAGCTGGCAAGTATAGCCAGAGTGTTCCTGTCCGCATAAGCGGGAAGAGTGTAATTCCTGTTCACCGTCACGGGTATCTTTATTTCGTTCGCGGTATAGCTTCTAAGTATGTCGCCTCCTATCGCGGATCCGCCCAGTCCGTTTATAATAATATTCTTTATTCCCTTGTAATTTCCTTTAAGTTTAGCGTTCCGGGCGATATCGACCGCGTCGCACACCTGCACCGGGAAATCAAAAAGGACACTGAACATGTCCTGCCTGTCGTACTTCTTTATTGTCTTTTTGTCTATCATAATATTTTCGGTTTTATTTTCAGTTCAAAGAATCTTTCAACCTCGCTTCTTACTTCTGATTCAGTGGGCATTTTAAGGATCCTTCCCGCGAGCGCTTTAGCGTCCGCGGCGCGCATCGCCCTGATAGTCTGCTTCACCTCCGAGAACACTGAAGGAAGAACGCTTAGCTCGTCAATCTCAAGCCCGACAAGAACAGGCACTGCAAGCGGGACCGAGGCCATTTCTCCGCAGAGGCTGACTTTAATTCCTTTCGAATGTCCGCCTTCAACAATTTTTTTAAGCGCCCTGATCACGGCGGGATGGAACTGCTGGAACATTCCCGATATGAGCTCGTTGCCCCTGTCGACGGCGAGTATGTACTGTATCAGGTCGTTTGTTCCGATGCTGAAGAAGTCGGCTTCTTCGGCAAGCTCTTCCGCAAGAACGAATGCGGACGGTACTTCAAGCATTATCCCGAGCGGTATTTTCTTGTCGTAAGAAATTCCCTCCCTGTCGAGACCGGATTTTACTTCGTTTAAAATCGTCTTCGCTCTTCTCACTTCGTCGACGGAGGATATCATCGGCAGCATGATCTTTATGTTCTTCTTCGCGGAAGAAATAAGCAGCGCTTTAAGCTGTTCCCTGAACATTTCGACTCTGTCGAGAGAAACTCTTATTCCCCGCCATCCGAGGTACGGGTTGTCTTCCCTGTGGTAATCCTGAAGTATCTTGTCGCCGCCGAGGTCGAATGTTCTTATTGTAACCGGTTTCGGATACGTTGCCAGAGCTATCGCCGTGTATTCTTGAATCTGCTCTGCGCTGGACGGGAAGTCGCCTTTCTCCATGTAAAGGTGCTCTGTCCTGTAAAGGCCTATGCCGCAGTTTTTTATGAAATCTGTTTCTTCGACGAACTCAATGTTAGCCGTTATTTCAACGCTCTTTCCGTCTTCGGTTCTGCAGGGTTTGTTTACTATCTCGAAAAGCAGCTCTTCGTGGTGTTTTATCCTGCTGATTTTTTCCCTGTAGATCTGAATTGTTTCCTCCGTTGGATTAACAATTATCACGCCTTCTGTTCCGTCTATAACAACATTATCGCCTGTAGCAACGAATTTTGAAATTGTTTTCATGCCGACAACGGCGGGCACGCGAAGCGCTCTCGAAATTATCGCGGCGTGCGAAGTAACGCCGCCCGTGTCCGTGGCGTAACCCATTACTTTTCTTCTGCTGAAAAGGATGGTGTCCGCAGGGGTAAGCTCGTGAGCGAATATTATAGAGGATTCGTCGACCTTTGATACGAGTTTTTCGCGTCTCATGTTTCTCACGACGCGGTTCCTTACGTCCATTAGGTCGGCGTACCGTTCTTTCATATAGTCGTTTCCGGATTTCTGCAATATTGCGGCAAGCTTCTCGATCTCATCGTTGAAAACAAAGCCCGCTGATTTCTTTTCCTTCTTGATTCTCTTTATAACGCCGTCAAGGAATATCCTGTCGTTCAGAATTTCTATCTGCGCCTCGAATATTTTCGAATTCTTCTCGCCTATTTTTTCAACGGATATGGCGTGAATCTTGGTGAGCTCTTTCAGGGAGATCTGTATTGAATTGTTGATCGCTTCAATTTCGGCTTCAACTTCCCCGTCTTTCAGCGCCATTGTGTTTATGTTAATCTGCCTGCGCGTGTAAACGTATGCCTTGCCGATTGAAATGCCCTGAGAGGCCGGTATTCCCCTGTATATTCTTTCTTTGTGCAATTCTTAAGATTTTTTTAAAATCAAGATAAATTCATAAAAAATCAAACTATTTACGGCGGATAATATTCTTTTTCTCGGCTGTGAAATCTATTCCCTTGCCGTGGTCATCCTTGTTTTTAAGCGAAGAGCGTATCTTTCTGTTTATATCGAGGAGTTTCAGTTTCTTTATCACGTCCTGCGCTAGCGCGAGATAATCAGTTGGCTCTTTCTCAACGCGGGCCAGCACGCTGTCTTCCGGGAGAAAATCGGTTTTCGTGATTTCATATTTCTGCGTCGATTCGTTAAGTATAATTCTCCTGATGTCTTCGTCATCGGTCATTGATATCAGCCGCGGCACGTCTATTTTATTCTCGTTGTGCCATTCGTCCAGCATTATCTCTACTGCGGCAAGCACTTTTTCGTCGGTTATGTAATCTATGTATATATTGTCCGCGATATAATTTATCGCTTCGAAATTACCCGACACGAAAACCTTAATGAGATCGTTTTCCGCCTGCGATCTCCGGACGGTTTCCTTTTTACCGGTTTCTTTCCTTTCCGGAAGCACCACGGAAGTTTTGGGAAACTGCGTTTTCTTAAACTCTTTATATGCGCGGTTAAGCTCGTCGCGCATGTCCGATTCGTAAAGGCGGTATGTTTCCGCAAGTTCTTTTATGTAGAAGGAAATCTTTATCTTGTCGGGAATGCGCACTATGTAACTTATTATCTCTTTTATGAACTCCGTCTTGCTTTCGGGCGTGTTCAGCTTTCCTTCTTTCTTGTAAATCGAACTGATGAAATTTATAATAGATTTTTTACCGGCTATCTGCTTCTCGAAAGCATCAACGCCTTTTGAGCGTACGTACGAATCCGGGTCCTCTCCGTCGGGAAGCGTAACGATGCTCAGGTCAAGGCCCTGCTCGAGTATTATTTCTATACCGCGGCGAGCAGCTTTTATGCCGGCTATATCCGCATCGTAAAGCAGCACAATGTTTTTCGTGTACCTTGAAATAAGGTGCACCTGCTCTACCGTCAGCGCGGTGCCGCTGGAAGCGACAGTGTTCTTTATTCCCGCCTGAAAAAGTGAAACAACGTCCATGTAACCCTCGACCAGTAAAACGTAATCTTTCGAGCGGATGTGGTCTTTGGAAAAATTCAGGCCGTAAAGGATTTTGCTTTTCAGATATACTTTTGTTTCCGGCGAGTTGATATATTTTGCGGTCTCTTTATCGTTCTTAAGAATCCTTCCTCCGAAACCCACAACCTTTCCGCTTTCGTTGAATACGGGAAATATGAGCCTGCCTCTGAACCTGTCGTGGTACTTGCCGTCTTTTTCCGTTTTTATAACGAGCCCGGCGGACTCGAGTTCATCGAGAGTGAACGTTTCGTCTTCCGTGAAATGGTTCATTAATGCGTGCCAGTTGTCATGAGCGTAGCCGATTCCGAAACTTCTGATTGTCGCGTCGTCAAGACCGCGTTTTTCGAGATATCCGCGTACAAGATTTCTTTCTTCCCCCTTGAGATTAACAAGATTATCGTAAAAGTACCTTGCGGTCTTCTGGTTGATGTCGAACAGTTTCGCTATTTCGCTTGAAAGGTCCGGCCGGCGGGAATACTGGCCAAGGTTGATTCCCGCGCGCTGCGCGAGGCGTTCAACGGCCTCCATGCCCGTGATTTTCTCGAATTCCTGAACAAATGTGATTACGTTCCCTCCCGCCTTGCAGGAAAAACAGTGGTAGACCTGTTTTGACTGGGATATGTGCATCGACGGATTCTTGTCGGGATGAAAAGGACATAGGGCTATGAACGAACTGCCCCTTCTTTTCACGCTGATGTAAGAGGAAATCACGTCTACGATATCGTTCGCGCGGGTTATTTCGTCAAAAACTTCGTCGGGAATTCTCATAATTTAAAATATGAATAATTTCGGATTTATAAGAGACCATCTTCAATCTCCAATCTTCAAATTTTAATGATTTCTCCTTGCGACTACGCCGGAGTGTAGTAACCGGAGAAAATATTTTTTAATTATTTGGCAATGATCTGTATTCAAAGAACAAATTTTACATTTACAGGTTTGGGAAGATTTCATAACTTGCACTAATGAACATAAAAGACAACTGGAACATATTTCTCAGCAAAAAAATCAACCTGCATCTTTTAATATGGACGCTTGCCGTGCTCATAGTAAGCGTTTTTT
>CAIKZJ010000300.1 GCA_903831845.1 uncultured Ignavibacteriota bacterium | reverse complement strand
CCTTCGACCGCAGTGCTGAGAACCGGGAAAATGGATATGGTTTATGTGAGAAAATCGGGAAATATATTCGCGCCGCGCGAAGTCAAACTCGGCGGCGAAAATGACGGAAAAGTAACCGTCACTTCCGGCCTGAAGGAAGGAGAGGAAATTGTTGTAAGCGCGGGATTCCTCATTGACAGCGAAAGCCGCATAAGAATGGGCTCCGGCAGCAGCATGCAGAATATGCCGGGTATGGATATGTCCGGGAAAAATAACGAACCCGAAATTAAAGACGGAGATGCCATGAAGGATATGAAGAATAAGAATCGCGATGATAAAAGCGAAACGACGGCTGAAGTTAAACCCGTGATAGAGAATAAAACCGTCAGTATCCCGTCTGCGCAATGCGATATATGCAAAGATAATATTACAAGGGCGCTGAAGAAACTTAAAGGCCTCAAAAGCTTTAACGTCGACGTCGATTCCAAAATTGTAACCGTATCATTCGATAATTCGATTACAGATCTGAAGAAAATAAGAAGGGCTATCTCATCCGCAGGCTATGACGCGGATAATGTTAAAGCGGATCCGGTTGCGTATTCCAGACTGGATGCCTGCTGCAAAAAACCCGAAGACAGGAAAAAATAATTAATACCGAAAAGCCATGATTGAAAAAATAATTGATTTTTCCGTTAACAACAGGTTCGTCATACTTCTTCTGTATCTCGGAATCCTTGGCTACGGAATATATTCGATGGTTCATACGCCGGTGGACGCGATTCCGGACCTGTCTGAGAACCAGGTCATTATATGGACAGAATGGATGGGACGCAGTCCGCAAATAATAGAAGATCAGATTACATACCCGCTGACGACAAGCCTCCAGGGCATGCCCCAGGTTAAAGCCGTGAGAAGCCAGTCGATGTTCGGAATGAGTTTCATCTATGTTATATTCGACGATAATACCGATGTATACTGGGCAAGAAGCCGTGTTCTCGAAAAACTCTCGCAGGTGCAGGGCTCGCTCCCCGAAGGCGTTAAACCCGTTATCGGTCCGGACGGAACAGGAGTAGGTCACATATACTGGTATCACCTCAGCAGCAGCAAGTACGACCTTGGAGAATTAAGGGCGATTCAGGATTATTATCTTAAACTCGGGCTGCAGGCTGTCGAAGGCGTGGCGGAAGTTGCTTCCGTCGGTGGATTCATTAAACAATACCAGATTGACGTTGACCCCGTAAAACTTAACGCGTACGGGCTTGGCGTGTCCGATGTCGTCTCTGCTGTGCAGAGAAGCAATAAGGATGTCGGCGGCAGGAATATCGAATCATCCGACATAGAATATTTTGTAAGAGGTAAAGGGTACATTACTAACGTTAGCGATATTGAAGAAATTGCTTTGACTTCGGGTAAAAACGGTATTCCCTTAAGGATTAAGGATGTCGGAACCGTGCAGATAGGCGCGGATATAAGACGCGGTATGCTTGATATGAACGGGGAAGGCGAGGTTGTAGGCGGAATCATTGTAATGCGGTACGGCGAAAACGCCCAGACTGTCATCGACAGGGTGAAGGAAAAATTAAATGAACTCCGGAAAGGTCTTCCGGACGGGATTAAAATTCAGACTTCCTATGACAGAAGCGGCCTCATATCTTCCTCCATCGATACTCTTAAACGCGCTATTATTGAAGAGTGTATTATCGTGTCCCTGATTGTTCTTGTGTTCCTCTTTCATTTTCCGAGCGCAGTCAGAATATTGATTGAAATTCCTGTCGCCATTCTCATTTCCTTCATACTGATGAGACAGTTTAAT
>CAIKZJ010000299.1 GCA_903831845.1 uncultured Ignavibacteriota bacterium | reverse complement strand
TCTATGACGCCGTTTATATGAAGATGATGCAAAGGACGGAGAACTGAATTGTGCTCAAGCATTGTCGTGATTACATGGTCGCCCTTCGCGGCCAGACCCTGTATAATCATGTTCAGTGAATCGCTGGCATTGTAACTGAATGTCAGTCTGTTGTTGTCCGCCCCGGCGTTGAAAAATCCCGATAGAAGTTTGCGGGTGTTCATAACGATCTCTTCCGCTTCCAGCGCGGCGTCAAACCCCGACCTGCCGGGATTCACCCCGTGCTCGCGGTAAAAACTGTCCATGAATTTATACACGCTGTCCGGTTTCGGATAAGTTGTTGCGGAATTGTCAAGATATATCAGGTTGTTCATAAAATTGTTGTGCTTATTATTATTAAAATATTTTAATCGAGAATAATCGCGTCGGCGACGATTTCTGCAAGTGTTTTTACCTGCACGCCGAGTTTGAACTTGTTGTCTATCTGCATTAACTGGTCGACGCAGTTGTGACATGGTGTTACTACAACCTTTGCGCCCGTCTTCCTTATCTGCTCCGCTTTTATTTCAGCGGTCTTCATCCTGCGTTCATTGTACTCGCTCATCGCCAGCTGTCCTCCGCCTCCTCCGCAGCAGAAGTTGTCGATGCCGTGAGGCGTCATTTCCACGAATTCGCTTGCGGCGTTCTTCAGTACGTATCTCTGGGGCTCGATTACGCCTCCTTCCCTTACCAGATTGCAGGGGTCGTGCAGCGTTACCACTTCCTTGTTTATACTCTTGTCCAGTTTTATTCTGCCTTTTGAAATGTATTCAGCCATCAGTTCAACCGAAGTTATCGTTTCAAATGGAAACTGCTTCTGAAGATAATTCGGCGCTTCCCAGCGGAACGCTCTCGACCCGTGTCCGCATTCTGCAAGCACGCATCTTTTCGCGTTCAGGTTAACCGTTTCGTTGTAAAGCCTTTCGGCTATCGTTACAGCTTCACTCTTGCTTGATGTGAAATAAGCGTAGTTCGTAACGTCGTACATCTGTGTCGACAAAGACCAGCTTTCTTTCGCCGCGTAGAATATCTTAGCCATCGCTGAAATCGACAGCGGGAAGAACTTCGGCTCGCGGGGATTTAACGTGTAAAGAATATCGGCATTAGGAACATTCAACGGTATCGACGCGTCCGGGTCGTTGACTTCGTCTCTAAGGTCTTCTTCAAGCCAGGTAAGCGTGTCTCTTAATTCACTTTCAGGAATTGACATGTTGTTGCCGGAATTGATTGCCGCGTTGACTGTAGACTGCAGAGACGCGGGAGTATATCCCATTTCCGTAAGCATCTGTCGTCCCTTTTTTATTACAAATCCGATGTCCACTCCTATCGAGCAATGCTTCGTGCACCTTCCGCATAAAGTGCATGCGCCGTATAAAAGGTCCGTCATTTCCTCCGCAGCGGCTTCGTCGAGTTCGCGGGCCTTCCCGAGAAACGGAAAATATTTTCCGGTGAACGTGCAGTATCTCTGATATATTGAAGCGACAAGGTCGACCTTCTTTGCCGGAATGTAGCGCTCGTCATTCGACGTAAGATAATACATGCAGCTTTCCGCGCATAACCCGCAGTGAACGCAGCTGTTGAGATGAGTAAGGAGTTTGCTGTCTTCGTGTTCCGAAAGAACTTTCAGCGCTTTGTTTTTCTTTTCTTCAAAATTGTTCATCTTGTCCGCTCCTCATTCCCCGCAGGCCAGATGCCGCGCCATCCGTAAAAGAAACCGAGATGGTAACGCGCCGCGAAAAAGTAAATTGAATGTTTGAGTTTGCCGAGCGGCAGGTACAGAAACAGCACGCTTGCGCTTATATAATAATACGGAGCGAACGCCCCGTCAATCAGCACTATAAGCGTAAATAACTGAAACAGCGTCACGAGCAGATTCGAAACGTAATCGTCGGGATTAGAAAGATACCGGAGTTTGTTTAATGCCGTACGCTTTATGAAAATCCCGAGCCCGCTCGCGGCAGATACGGCAAGAACACATACCAGAGCCCATTGCACTGAAGAGGAAAACCCCGTGTTCAGAAGGAACAAAAAGAAAAGAACTAATGAAACGAATGTTCCCGTGTGGTAGAGAATACCCGCCGTGTATGTCGGGTAATGAAGGTAAGCTGATTCTTTCTTCAGCGGATTCATTCCGCCCGTGTACGAATACGCGATGGCTGCCGCGGTATTTCCTTTCTTAACGGAATAATCTTTCGGCACGCCGAATCTGATAAGCCTTAAGAAATGGTAAGCAAGACTTGCAAAACAAATCAGAAAAGCAATCAGTGATACAATTCGATATAAGGCCATATAAGTTTATTTGAACTAAACGCAGCCGTCCGGTTTCGGCAGGCCCGCAACGCGGCAGGCGCCTCTCGCGGGGCCGAGGGGAAATAACTGGTATATCTCTTTAAGTCTAATGCCCGTAGTCTGGCAGATAGTTCTTATCATCGGAGCCATGCCTGTCTCTTCCCAGTTTTTGCGGATTATATTAATGATAGCCCAGTGTTTTTCGGTCAGTTCCTGAATGCCGTCGTACTTGGCGAACAGAGTCGCGACTTCCTCGTTCCAGATGGTAGGGTCGGACAGAAAACCGTCGCCGTCCACCGTGAATTCTTTGCCGTCAATTTCCATGGAGAAAAATATTAAATGAGTTCGATGTACTGCAATCTACTGCTTTATAAATTAATTTTGAATTCAAAAATCCGGCCTCCTGCCTCGTTCTTTTGTCTTTCCTGCATGCCTCTTGTGGTGCCGGGTGTTACCACCCGGTACGCTGCCGCAGGCAGCACATCAATAATTCTGTAATCCTTTTCCTTACTGAATTATACAATCATGCCGGTCAATGCTTTTGCCGGCGTCCAAAGTTCAAAACCTTTGTAGCCCGCGGTTTCAACCGCGGGAAATAAGAAAAACAAATCAAATACAACCGTTTTAACGGTTTGTTTAGTAACCGTTTAAGACCCGTTTAAGCGCTCTTATTTTATTGAAATATTAGAATTGAAAGAAATTGTAAAAATATGTATTTTGCTTGACGTTACAGATGGACAGGTAGCTGTTTGGTAGGGCAGTCCCGAGTCCTCGGGAAAAAGTCCCGACTTGTCGGGATTCGATTCCAAAATAAGTTCTTAATAAAAAGTTTGTAAAATAATGGACAGGTAGCTCAGTTGGTAGAGCAACGGCCTGAAAAGCCGTGTGTCGCCGGTTCGATTCCGGCCCTGTCCACTTTGTTATGGGAAGCATCTGCTTCCCTTTTGCATTTCTGAGCGGTTTTTAAACCTTCGTTATGGCTCAGGTCGTTGCTCTACCAACTGAGCCACCTGTTAAACCCCCAAAATATTTGATGTCGTAGTGGGTAATTTAGTGGGTAATTTTTTTAACTCACTTTTTTCAAGCATCAAAGAACAAATATTTTAAAGAACTTCTCCCAAGATTTGTGAAATAAAAAAACCTAAAAGGGAACTCACAGGTGGCTTAATCCTTTGAAACCCTGATAGGTTTATTATCTAAAATCTTTAATTGTATATAAGCCGTTTTGCAAGTTTTGGTAAACTTACGAGATATATTAAAATTAATCAACAGTGTTATAATTTAAAATATGAACTTGCAACTTCCCATTCATTTTTTATACAAATTACCATAAAAAGTATTCTTTATATAACTTTTATCTTCTATATATCTTTTAGGTATGAAATATTGTGGAGAACATTTGAATATTTTCGCAAGTTGATTTATTTGCTCTACACTATACTTTCTTCTATAATGTTCAACATGGCTAATAAATTGATTTGATACATTAAGAAGTCTTGCTAATTCTGCCTGACCTATTAAATCAGCACCTTTCTTAACACCTTGTTTCTTCTTTTTCCATTTCCCATGACTTTTTCTTTTTTTAATCACTTGGTTGGTGACGTATTTGTCAACCAATGAGATTTTACTTCTTTTATTTATATCTACCATAAGTATGGATAATATTGAGTAAGTATATAAAAAGTATTTTTGTATAGTTAGTTGAAAATAATTTTTTATAAACAAAACAGAAAGGACATAACAGATGTCAAAAGTAAAAGTTAAAGAGTTGATTTCAGAGATTCACAAGAAGAATTTGAAATCAAAGAACAAAAAAGGTAAGGATGAAAACTTAACGTATCATTTACCTGATATTAATTCTTCAAACACTCAAGAAAGAAGAGATGCAATTTGGCTTAACGAGATGCGAAAAGCAAAAGCAGGATTGCCCAGTA
>CAIKZJ010000298.1 GCA_903831845.1 uncultured Ignavibacteriota bacterium | reverse complement strand
TAACCCCCGGGAAACTGTTGTCAATTTCGGACTGCAGCACGATTTCGTTCGCCTGTATCGCGTCGTCAATACGGCTGTATGTGAGTTTGAATTTGGATTGCAGGAATATGTAAAAAGGAGCGATGAAATCCTGAAGGAACAGTCCAATCTTGCTGTACACAAGATGCAGCGCCGGAGTATCCTCGATTACCATGCCCTGATAATACCCGAGCGGCACTTTATAAGCCGCCAGGAAGAAATAGTAAAGAAGCGATTTCTTATCTCCGATGAAATCGTAGAAATAGAACAGGCGCCCGTCGTTGTGGAAGTAAGCCGTCGATTTGGACTTACCGCAGTATATGTATGACCTGTTGTAAATGTTTGTGTGAACTTCCCATTCCTCGCAGTCAAAATCATTCTCTGCGAATTTAATTACCTGACCCGGGATGAAATGCAGCCCTTCCTTCAAGAGCGGATTTATTTCAACATTCGATACTACATCGTTAAGTTCCGGTTTTGAATTCGACTTGTAAACAGGACCCGACGGAGTTTTCAATATGTACTGCGCAAACGGATAATCGACAGTCTCACCGTTCACGAACGGAGTGCCCTGAAGCTGGAAGTGTAGATGCGGTTCGGGCGACCTGCCTGAATTTCCGCAGTGCGCCAGCACCTGCCCTGCTCTTACGAATTCACCCGTCTGCACCCTGAATGATCCCGGTTTTATGTGGCAAATCTTAGAATAAAAATCTTCTCCGTGCTTTATAATAATCGTATTGCCCCAGTTGTGCTCCGTATTTACGTCGCCTACCGCGTTATCCGGAATGCCGTCCGTTATTTCGTGGACGTAACCGTCGGCGGGAGAAAGGACAGCTTTGTTATAACAGTAATAATCCTCAAGTTTTTCGCCGATATTCTTATAAGTGTTCCCGTATAAATCCTTTATCACAAAATCCCATGCGTGTTTCCACTTATGCTTATGCGTTATGCTTCCGTTATGCCCCTGGGACACGCTCCATTCTCCGAAGAACGGCAGGCGCACGGGGTAATACCTGTAATCGCGGAAACGGAAATTGTTGTTTTGGAAAGAATAAAGATTGTTTTCGGGCGTGCTCTGCTGTACCGCGACTTCCGTCAGTCCTTCCTTCTTTATGTATCTTGATTTCATCACGAGAAGAAAAAGCATCACGATTATGTTGAACGGAAGAGAATATATGTGCAGGTGATAAACCGCGAATATATCCGAAAGACCGAATGATATCAGAACCGTTACGGGCATAAGAAGCACCGTCCACAGGTATGAACGCCACGACGGAATTATAAAATACCCGCCTATGGCAATCGCCGACAGAATGTAGTTAAAGCCAATATAAGAGTAACTCGCTTCTGTAATGTTTATGTGAAGCAGTTGATAGAACATAAACGCGGAATAAAATCCCAGCAGCGATAGAGAGAACGCTATTCTGGAAAAATATAAAAGCCCAGCCGCAATAAGTATTCCCGCGAGCACATTATACTGGAAAACTATCGCGCCGAGCGAAAGGAAATATATTTTCAACGAAGGCAGTATGTTTATTCCGTTCCACCATTCATAAACGCCGAGCAGTCTTTCTCCGCCGATTGTATAAATCTCGTTAAGCACAAATACTCCCCGCATGCTGATGCCCAATACAGGCAGGTCATGGCCCACAAGCGTAACTATCCAGTACGCAATCAGGAACGGAATGCTAAGATAAGGCAGCGCGTGTTTCGAAAGAACGCTTTCAAGCGATACCGTAACGAGAAACGCGAGCAGCGAAGAAAAGATTACAATAAGCAGCACGGACCATCCGAAATCATACTGCAGACCTATTCCGAGCCCCGCGAGGAGCGCGTTGAATCCGTAGTATCCTTTTTCGATCTTGTATCTGTCGAAACCGAGTATTTCGGCTATAGCATAAGAAGTTAATACCGCGATAAGCCCGCTTATGCCCGCCGAATAGTCGATGAACGAAGCGAGCATCAGCACCGCCGCGAAGAACAGTTTATCCGAAAAGAATATTATCGAATAACTGTTTAATATACTTTTTACTAATCTCAATCTGCTGCTGGTTTGATTATATTTTTGCCAGATGTCCCGGCACAGATTCGAGCGCCGTGATATCCTTGTTCGTTTCGTTCTTCCTTATTACGTGAACTCCTCCGCTGACGTCTATCAGCACAACTCTCGGCCTTAACGTGATGAACTGCATCCACTGCGTCATGTTATAAGCCCCGACGCTGCTCACTATAATGTTATCGTCTTTTTTAAGCGGAGGCAGCTGAATGGAATCGCGTATCTGGTCTATGTTCATGCAAAGCGGTCCGTACATCACAGTAGTTTCGGAACTCTGCGAATATTCTTTCTCCGGATTTATCTGATGTTCGTACCAGAATGCCGTGAAAAGAATGTTCACGCCGAAGTTCACGATAGTAGAATGCCTGCCGTCGGAAAGCTTTTTGTTCGCTATGACAGTGCCGAGCAGATATCCCGCTTCGTCAATCAGCGCTCTTCCCGTTTCAAGTATAAGCAATGGCATGTTATCGGGATCGAGTTTTGAATTCGTCAGCGCGTTTGTTATCGCTTCCGCGTATTCGTCAAACGACGGCGCCGTGTCCTTGCCCGTCAGGTACGCGCCTTTCAGAGTGTTATGCGAAGCGAACCCGCCGCCCATGTCTATGTAACTGACGTTTTTACCGTAAGTCTTTTTAAAGTCGACAGCAAGGCTTGCAAGCTTTCCCGCTGCCTTTTCGTAAGCGGATGCCGTCAGCATAAACGTGCCGATATGCGTGTGCAATCCGACGAATTCAAGTTTGCCCGAGGACATTATCTTCGTTATCGCTTCCCACGCTTCTCCGTTTTCGAAGTTGAATCCGAACCGGTCCCACTGCGGGTGCACGCCCGTGTCCATGTTGACGCGTATAGCCACTCTCGGTTTCTTCTTGAGTTTACCGGCTATTTCTATGAGCGTGTATAATTCGTCGAAATGATCTATGTGAATAAGCGAGTTGTTCTCCGAAGCGATTTTCAAATCTTCCGCCGTCTTGTCGGGTCCGTTGAAAATAATCTTCGCTCCTTCGACGCCGTTCGACAATGCCTTGTCGTATTCGTAACGCGATACGACTTCGGCCCACGAGCCTTCCTGATGGAATATTCTGCAGACCGCGTCGAGATAGTTCGTTTTGTACGACCATGCGAACTGCACTTTCGGATAGCGTGTTTCAAACGCGCGCCTTGCTTCCTGCACGGTCCTGCGGACCGTGCTTTCTGAAATCACGAAGAGCGGTGAGCCGTGCTCTTTTATTAATTCGGACACCGATACGTTGTCTATGTGTGTTATCGGTTCGAGTTCTGTTTTCAGCCCGAACTTGTTCGATATGCCTACGTTGAGCTTCTTTATTATAGGTCTTTCAAATGGAAGTTTCTTCATCCTGATACAATTATAATTCTGAATACAGTGTTAATTTTTCAAACTCGGATAAATTCACTATCAGGTCGTACGAGTACCGGATAAATAATTTTCCGACATCATATTTCTTAAACGGCTTTACTTCGATTCCCAGAGCCAGTTTCGCAAGCGCTTCGGGAAGGTTCTGCCCCGCTCCGACCGCAAGATATACCCAGGCGGGAAGACGCGGGTTGATTTCTATGAGATAGTATTCGTCGTCTTCGGTCTTTATCATCTCAAGCTCCATTCCGCCTCTCCACTTCGTTTTCTTTATGAGTTTCTTCGTAAGCGAAAGAAGGTTCGTGTCGCCGAGGGTTATTCCCGCCCACGCTTTACCTTTATCTGTTATGTACTGCTTCCTCATCGGGACCGCGCCTATGGTATTTCCTTCGCCGTCGCCGAGAGCGATAACGTTCACTTCCGTTCCTCTGACGTATTCCTGAATGATTATCGGCAGTCCCCACTTCGCGTAAATCTTATGAAAAGCCGTCTTCGCCTGCTCATCGTTATGCGCGACATATGCGTCGTAGTATTTTCCTTTCACGAGAACGGGATACTTGAAATCATCCTCATCCTCCATCTTTTCAAAATACTTGTCCGTGAGAATCGTCTTGCTTTCAGGCACTTTAATCTTGTATTTCTTTCCGAATTCGGGAAGAACCGCTTTATGCCGTTCTTCAAACTGTTTCATTTCGGGAAGGAACGTATGAATCCCGATTTTCTTCAGCCTGTCAGCCGCTTTCATGAACGAATAAAGCTCGGCATCGAAATTCGGAATAAGCAGGTCGAGGTTTTCCTTGCTGTTTATGTACTCGATTCTCTTCATCAGCGCATCAGAACCGAGCGCCGGATAAGGAATCTGGTAAGTCTTGTCGACGAGGTCGTGCATGTAGATACCCGGCTCGAGATTTTCGTAAGCCAGGCCGATAATCCTGACGTCGAAGAATTCCGATTCCCGCAGACCGCGTATGACGGGTATGCCCGGACCGGGACTGTCTATATTGTTGAGGCCTGTAACGCCGACTGTGATTTTTCTCTTCTTCATTTTACGATATTGAGTTTTTTAAGAGTGAAGATGTACTCGTCGACGGATTTGTCGAGCACTGTCTGCGTTACTTCGTATTTTTCAAGCAGCGTTTTCTTTATGTCCTCGACGCTTTTCTGCTCGCGGAGCATTCCGATTATTTCAGCCGCTATCGGATTGAGGGAGTATGAGTCTCCCGACATCGAATCGAATAAAAATCCCGATTCGCTTACAGCGATGTTTTTGTTAACCTTCATCCAGAGATATTTTATTTTTTGCCTTAGTGTATTTGTGAAGACGCTTTGTTTTCCCGCAGGGTTTAAACCGTCCGCCGATCCCGCGGACAGTCAGGCCCTCAAAACGTCCTTTGCTTACAAACTTTATTTCTTCAGCCCGTTAAGGATATTCTTAACGAACACGCTCTTGAATTCATCCGCGAGAATATCCATTAACAGCATGTCGAACTTTTCTTCGCCGAGGATTTTCGACTGCCTTTTACGTCCGGCGTGTTTGAACCCGCATTTCTCGTATACCTTTATAGCGCCCTTGTTGAATTCGACAACGTAAAGAGCTATGCTGTTCAGGTTCAGCATGTTGAACCCGAAATCAAGCGTCAGCATTACGGCTTCCGTTCCGTACCCGTTGTTCCTGTACTCTTCCTCGCCGATGTATATGCTAAGCATCGCGCGGCGGCTTATGTGGTCTATCTCGTGCAGTCCCGATACGCCTATCAGTTTGTTGCCTTCTCTCTCAACGATGCCGAAAAGGCGCGCGGTTCTTTTCGCGTCAGGAATATAAAACCTTTCGTCGTCGGCTGTGAGCGTGAACACATTATCAAAGTTCAACTGGACTTTCAAATCGTTCAGCCATGCTGCGACTTTTTCCGAATCGGATATTTCGAGCGGGGTAAGGTAGCATTTCTTTCCTTCAATCTGTCTGCAGTACGCCATATCAGTTTATGATTAATGATTTTAAAAACATTGCTTAAATATTAGACGCTGAAACGGCAGTAATCCTGCGGGGGAAATACATTTTCTTATTCAACACTTTCTGCTTTTTGCTTTAGATTATTGTCTATACATAAAGACAATTTGCGTGCCACAGGAAACCTTCGTTTTTTGTTTGTTTTAACGGTTGTATTATTGAATTATTCGTCAATATTGTCGAACTAATACCTTTATATTCGACAAAATAATAAAAAAAACGGTTTAATGCACAGACAATAGTTGCTATTGAAAAGTAATTTTTATTGTAGGCGTGTTCAGGTACGGGCAAAAAAAAGCAGGTTTTGAAAGGTCCCCAAAATGTATAAAAAACGCCACATACATTTAAACTCCTTAAATGCTGTGTTTATTATTTTATAAACATAAGTTTATTATATTTTTCTAATAGACAAAAATTTTTTCTAATACAACCGGCATTATTTGCTTAATTTGATTTTATTTATCTTGACGGTACTGTATTCGATATATATATTTAAAACATAACTTGTATAATAGGTAAGATTTAATTCCAATGGAAATGTTAATTTTAAATATTAATAAGTTTTTCCCTTCAAGATATTATCGGTTACTGTGTTTTAATCAGATAATTTCCTTATTAAGTTAATCTATTTCGATAACAATTTTTAACATAATTCATGGCGGGCAAATTAAAATTATTCGCTTTCAAATTTAGCCTTACAATCATCGTGTTTATATTTCTAACAATTGCTAATTGCGCATTGAAGATTGATGATTGCCGGTGTCAGTGGGTAATCCAGAATTCGGGTACAACCACAAACCTTTACGATATCAAATTTATAAACCGCTATACGGGGTGGTCCCTTGGTGGCGGAGGAGTAATCATAAAAACAACAAACGGAGGTGAGAATTGGTTTAACGTGCCAAATCCGTCAATTAATGGAGGAGGAATATTATCCACCATATTTCCCGTTGATTCACTGTACTGTTATGTTGCAGGAGGATATGACGTCATTTTAAAGACAACAAATGGAGGTCTGAATTGGATAGAAATTAGTAATGGGCCATTGTTATCCGGAGGGTACAGCGGTTTGTATTTTTTAAACAGAGATACTGGCTGGTTTTGTGGCAGTCGTAGATTACTGCGAACGAAAAACGGTTGTATTTCTTTCGATTCTGTACAGGTGCCGTCGTTTTGTAATGATATGTATTTCCGTAATTTTAATGAAGGTTTGTATTGCACCGGAGGAGAGGTGTATAAGACTACAAACAGCGGTATGAACTGGTTTAATACAAATGTACCCACAAATGGCCACTGGTATGAGTTTAGAAAAATTAGTGTGGTAAACAGCCAAGTAGTCTCAATTATCGGAAATGGTGAACCTTATTATCGAAGCACAGATTTTGGATATACCTGGCTATGTTTAGATTCAATATTCTCTTATCC
>CAIKZJ010000297.1 GCA_903831845.1 uncultured Ignavibacteriota bacterium | reverse complement strand
TTCGCGCTCGGACAAAGATGGGGAATGCCTCCTTACAAAAGAGACGAAATCGATAGATCCGGTTATGCTTACTTCAGAGACAAACTGAAATACGCTTCGTGTTTTTACGACATGTACAGGATTGACCATTTCGTGGGATTTTTCAGAGTCTGGACAGTTGAAATGAGCGAGCCCGAAAACACCGGCGGGCTGAACGGAAAGTTTGACCCTGCGGATGAACATATCTGGGAAGAAACCGGAAGGAAACTTCTCGACGCGTTGCTTGACGGTACGGATATGCTTCCCTGCGCGGAAGATTTGGGTACGGTACCTGCATGTTCCGGAAAAGTTCTATGGGAATACGGCATTCCCGGTATGGATGTTCAGAGATGGAGAAAGGAAAACGATCAGTCTTTTGTGAAGAATGACGGTTACAGATGGCTTTCAGTATCGACAGTTTCCACGCACGATTCTTCATCGACGGTAGAATGGTGGCATAACGAAGCGGGGACGATAGACGGGATTCTTTTCCGCAGGCTCTGCGCTAAGAAGGGACTGACAGAAGAAAAAACTCATTCAATAATATCGTACCTGTTCGACGCCGAGCATTCATATTACGACAGGCTGATGTGGAAAGCCAACGCCGGCATCGACGGCATAACGCGCGCGTTCGGGCTTAGCGAAAACGAATGCGGCGATATAATCGCGCTCTACCGTGAGAGTTTCGGCGAGAAGGAAAAGTTTCTCGACCTTCTCGGAATTGATGACGATGATGAACGTTCGGTTCTGCTGAAAGGGAAATCCAATCTTAATTTCATACGTAAGAACATCGAATTCATTACTAACTCCTCTTCGATATTCAACATACTTCTTTTGCAGGAATGGCTATGCCTTGACGAGAACTTCTTAAGGAAAGTCGAGGAGAAATCTTACCGCATAAACTTCCCCGGCGTTGTGAACGACGCCAACTGGACTGTTATACTTCCTTACCAGCTCGAAAAGATTCTCAATCTTGACGTCAACGGCGAGATAAGCGGGATGGTGATGAAGAGCGGCAGAATCTGATAATTGAATTTCTCCTGTTATTTAAATCCCTGTATGACTAAAAAAGGTCTATTAATTATCCCGCAGAAAAATTAGTTTATTTCCATCTGCCAAACTAATCAACATTTATGAGGGAACTGAAAGTATCTTTGCTCGCAGCATTTTTGTTTTCTTTGCTCTGTTCCAATCTTGTTTATTCTCAGGATAAAACAACCGAATTCAACCCGCTCGCGGAAAATAAATGGGCTGTTGTTTTTGAGGCGGGAACGTTATTGCGCGGAAGTTCGGGAGATGTGTTTAAAAACTTCCTTCTGACCGGTAAATATCATTTTAATAAGAAACACGCTGTCAGGTTGTTCGGCGGTACCAGCGGTTATAAATCGGACGGAAATGAAAAGGGGTACAATCAGCCGGATTTGAACAGAATAAGCGAAAGTTTTTATATAGAAACTGGCCTTCAGTATGTCAGGTATCTTAATCCCGATTCACGCGTGAAAGTCTATTTGGCTGCGGGACCTTATTATACGTTTGATTATTCCAATTCGAACAGAGATGATGCCATAACGGGAAGCTGGTATTCTTATTATTACAGCAAGGAATGGAATCTCGGAATCGCTGGTTCGCTCGGAGTGGAGTATTTTATACTTGATAACATAAGCTTGATCGGGGAATATTTTATTTCGGCGACTGCGGGTAAAACCATCGGAGATTCAAGATATGCGGAAAACTATCAATGGTACAGCAGCGAATCAACCAATTACCGTATCAGGTTCAATAAAATGCAGATAGGTTTATCCGTCTATTTTTAATGTTAATTTAGTATTGCATTTTAAGAAGAAAGTATATAAAATTACTTAAACAAAC
>CAIKZJ010000296.1 GCA_903831845.1 uncultured Ignavibacteriota bacterium | reverse complement strand
CACCTTGTCTTTTACGTTGTCGATTGAAATATGCCTTCCGAGTTCGTTGATTTTGTCCTTTGAGTTAACGTTGAATTTGAAATAAAGCTCGCCGTATGTTTTCAGAGCGTGCTCAACTTTGTCTTTTTGAGAATTGTAGCTTTGCATCTGCTGGGAAAATAGCTGTGTAGTGAACAGAAAAGCCAGAAGGGTAAACAGAGGTAGAATCTTTTTCATAAAATATAAATTAAGTTTGTACTTATTGAACAATTTAACTAAAATATGTGTTTGTTGTAATGTAGATTTTACAGTATCTGCATTTCGGACCTCATTCTTGTTCGGAAAAACTGAATAGTGTACAGTTTTCTAATTTGAAATTTTGAGTTACTTTAGCTATATTTATAATTCTTTATTAAATTTATAAAAATTAATTGGATATGCCCGGAAAAGGCGAAAATATCGGTAAAATAGTTCAGGTCATCGGACCGGTTATCGACGTTGATTTCAGCGAAGGCAGACTGCCCGAGATCAACAGTTCGCTTCTTATAAAAAGGAAGAACCTTGAAGGCGTCGAGGAAATGTTAGTGACGGAAGTCCAGCAGCATCTCGGCGAGAACAGGGTGAGAACAGTAGCCATGGATTCGACGGACGGACTCGTCAGGGGGATGGAAGTTGTAGATACGCAGGAGCCCATTATGATTCCTGTAGGACAGGATGTGCTTGGAAGACTGATTAACGTTATCGGAGAACCCATTGACGGAAAAGGACCCATAGTTACCAATATGAAATATCCCATTCACCGCGAACCCCCGAAACTCTCGGAGCTCACAACAAAAAGAGAGATGTTCGAGACGGGAATCAAGGTTATCGACCTTATCGAGCCTTACACAAAGGGCGGCAAGACGGGACTGTTCGGCGGCGCGGGCGTAGGCAAGACGGTTATAATTCAGGAACTCATCCACAACATCGCCAAGCAGCACGGCGGATATTCGGTATTCGCGGGCGTAGGCGAAAGAACGAGGGAAGGCAACGACCTTTATCTCGAAATGACGGAGTCGGGCGTTATCAAGAACACGGCTCTCGTATTCGGACAGATGAACGAGCCTCCGGGAGCAAGGCAGAGAGTCGGGCTCACGGGACTTACGATCGCCGAATATTTCAGGGATGAACTAGGAAAAGATATTCTTTTATTCATAGATAATATATTCAGATTCACGCAGGCAGGTTCGGAAGTATCGGCTCTTCTCGGAAGAATGCCGTCGGCGGTAGGTTATCAGCCGACGCTGGCTACGGAGATGGGCGCCCTTCAGGAAAGAATCACCTCGACTTCGAAAGGTTCTATCACTTCGATTCAGGCGGTTTATGTTCCTGCTGACGACTACACCGATCCGGCTCCCGCGACGACGTTCGCTCACCTCGACGCGACGACGGAACTCTCGAGAAAGATATCATCGCTCGGTATTTATCCTGCGGTTGATCCTCTTACATCGACATCGAGAATTCTCGATCCGCTCATCGTAGGAGAAGAGCATTACAACGTAGCGCAGGGTGTAAAGAAGATACTTCAGAACTATGAAGATCTTCAGGACATCATAAACATTCTCGGTATAGACGAACTTTCCGACGACGACAAGCTTATCGTCGCGAGGGCAAGAAGAATACAGAAATTCCTCTCGCAGCCCTTCAGCGTAGCTGAACAGTTCACGAACATACCCGGAAAGTACGTGAAGCTGGAAGACACAATAAAAGGATTCAAGGCCATACTCAACGGCGAATACGACGACCTTCCCGAACAGGCGTTCCTGATGGTCGGCACGATAGAAGAAGCTGTTGAAAAGGCCAAAAAACTTCAGGCATAATTCTGACGAATGGACAAGATACTGGACATAGAAATATTAAGTCCTGAGAAGATGGTTTTTAAAGGCGTCGCGATGGTGGTGACGGTGCCCGGCGTTGACGGGCTGTTCCAGGTTCTCAACCTGCACGCGCCGATGGTATCGATGTTCGAACCGGGAATAATTTCGGTTCAGGATGAAAAAGGAAACAAGATTAATTTTTCGACGCGCGGCGGAGTAGCGGAAGTGCTTGACAACAAGGTCACGTTACTCGCGGACGCAGCGGAAGCAAAAGAAGATATAGATATTGAAAGAGCCGAAAAGGCTGCCAAAAGAGCTGAAGAAAGACTAAGCTCGGGCGATAAGAGCATAGACAGGGAAAGAGCGAAACTTTCACTTCACAGGGCAAGGATAAGGCTCAAAGTCGCAGGCGTTCTTAAATAAGTTTGTCATTCCCGCGTAAGCGGGAATCCAAGGTACGGGGATGTAGCTCAGGGGTAGAGCAACTGCCTTTTAAGCAGTGGGTCGGAGGTTCGATTCCTCCCATCCTCACAAGAACCGGATAAGCAATTATCCGGTTTTTTATTATATAACCTAAGATGTGATGAAAATATACGATTCTAAATCTGAGACACAAAACATGCTTTCTTCAGAGCTGGTAAAGATCAGGGAGGAAATCGCTGCATGCTCATCGGAAAAAGACGTGCTTAAAGCGAGAAGGACGGAGATGTGCATCATTAATCAGAATGAAATTGCCCGGTACGAGATGCTGAAATTCAGAATTAAGGAACTGCAGGACAGAGAAAGCGAGATCCAGAAGGAAATATCAGGCTGAACCTGCCGCGAAAAATCAATTCATATAATCACTTCCCTTTATTATTCATTTAATTACCCTATTTTTATTTCTTATTAATTACCGTTTTACTATTTTCGTTTCAGAAAAAATTATGACAGATAAAGAAAACAAAGCAAGAAAACTTTTCGATTCGGGGCTGAACTGCGCGCAGTCGGTCCTCTCCGTGTTCTCGCCGGAACTGAAAATAAATTCGGATGACGCTCTCAGGATATCCTCCGCTTTCGGAGGCGGTATGGGAAGATTGCAGGAGAAATGCGGCGCTGTTACGGGCGCGTTCATGGTGCTGGGGATTCACTGCAGCAATACTGTTTACGACGAGAAGGAAAGAAAAAACAAAATAAACAGCATGGTGCAGGAGTTCGACAGGCGCTTCAACGAAATGCACGGCTCAACGCAGTGCAGGGTGCTGATGAACTGCAATCTGAATACCGAAGAGGGGAGAAAGTATTCACAGGAAAAAGATCTCCGAAATAACGTATGCATGAACTGCGTTTCTAATTCTGTGAAACTGCTCAATGAAATGATAAAAGTCTGAAATGGCAAAGTCCTTCAGCAAATGCCCGTCCGCTTATCTACCGTTCCTGATTTTAATATTATTTTTATACAGCGGAGCAGCTGCTTCCGATACGACTAAAGTGCTTTTTATCGGGAACAGTTATACTTACGCGAATGACCTGCCCGTTTTATTTAAAAACCTTTCGCTTTCCGGCGGAAGGAATGTAGTTACGGGTATGTCGGCTCCCGGCGGTTACATGCTCGAGAATCACATGACGAATGAAACCACGCTGAATCTGATAAAGCAGGGCGGCTGGGATTTTGTAGTAATGCAGGAGCAGAGCCAGGCGCCGACTATCGGGCATTTCAGGTACGGCAGCATGTATCCTTCCGGGAAATTTCTCGACAGCCTTATCAGGATTAACAATCTTCATTCCTGTTTCTTCATGACCTGGGGAAGGCAATACGGCGGGCAGCAGTGCATCGATACTTTCTGCAGTCCCGTATTCAGGGATTTTTTTCACATGCAGGATTCGCTTAAATCGGCTTATACCGAAATTTCTTCGCGTCTTAACGCTGTACTCTGTTCCGTAGGAGAAGCCTGGAGGCGCGCTAGAACGTTGCAGCCCGACATCGGACTATGGGAACCGGACGAAAGCCATCCGACTCTGATGGGTTCTTATCTTGCCGCCTGCGTTTTTTATGCGAAACTCTTTAACGCTAATCCTGTCGGGTTAAGCTATACAGGCGGACTGCTGCAGCCTGACGCTCTGTTTCTTCAGCAATGCGCGTATCAGACCGTCATCGGAATTGAAAATAGAGTGGAAACCGTTAAGGGGTTTTCACTGGAACAGAATTATCCGAATCCGTTTAACGCTTCAACAAGAATTGCCTATTCATTGAAGAAATCAGGTGATGTGAGTATTACGTTGTACGACGTATCGGGAAGGACAGTGCTGAAGCGGTCAGCAGGTTATATGCCGTCAGGTACGCACGAATTCATTCTTGATATGGAAGAATATTCAAGCGGCGTTTACTTTTATACTTTGAACAATGGAAGTGAGCGGATTACGAAGAGAATGGTAATGGTGAAGTGAGGGGTTGTCATCTCCGAACAATCTTGTCGGGGATCAGAACGCAAATGATTTGTTTCGCAGACGCTGGTAATGCTACGTGATGATTCACTTTGTTTTAGATTCCCGCTAAGAGCATACGGGAATGACAAGAGCATGGATTTCCGCTAAGAGCATGCGGGAATGACAAATAATAATTTCGGAATGACTATGGTTAAAACGTGAGCTCTGAAAGTTTCTTCTTAGCCGCTTCGTAATCTTTCATTATATCTTCGATTATTTCCTTAGCTGTCTGAATTTTATCGAGGTACGCCGATATCTGTCCTATTTCAAGTTCGCCGTTTTCAGTATCGCCTTCGAGCATTCCTTTCTTGGCTCTTCCTTTGCCGAGAATCGCGCGGAGTTCTTCGACTGTTGCGCAAGAGTTTTCTGCTTTCTCGATTTCTTGGTAGAACTTGTTTTTAAGCAGGCGCACCGGAACGACTTTCTTCATCATAAGTTTCGTGTCGCCTTCCTTCGATTCTATTATCATTTTCTTGAACGATTCGTGAGCCGATGATTCAACTGATGCGGCGAACCTTGTGCCTATCTGCACGCCGTCGGCTCCGAGAGCGAACGCCGCAGCCATGGCGCCGCCGGTAGCGATTCCACCAGCCGCTATAAGCGGCAGGTCGACAGTTTTCCGGACGATGGGAATGAGAGTCATTGTCGTAGTTTCTTCAATGCCGTTGTGTCCGCCGGCTTCGAATCCCTCGGCAACAACCGCATCAACTCCCGCTTCCTTGCACTTTATCGCGAACTTTGAACTCGCTATAACGTGCACTACGGTTATTCCGTGGTCCTTGAAAAACTTTGTATATTTTGCCGGGCTTCCCGCGGATGTGAAAACTATTTTAACGCCTTCGTCGATTATGATTTTGAATATCGCGTCGAGTTCGGAATACAGAAGGGGAATATTCACGCCGAACGGTTTATCTGTGGCAGCCTTGCATTTCCTTATGTGTTCCTGAAGCATTTCGGGGTGCATGGAGCCCGAGCCCAGCAAACCGAGTCCTCCGGCGTTGCTCACTGCCGACGCGAGTTTCCAGCCGCTGCACCACACCATCCCCGCTTGTATAATTGGGTATTTAATATTAAATAATTTCGTTATAATATTCATGATTTTATCGCTTTAATTATTAATTTCACTCAATTTGGAAATAAAAACTATGAAATTCTTTGCCCCATTCATACTTGCCCTTTTACTGATTCCTGCTGCGTCTTTTTCGCAGATTAAGATGATGATCGAGACCGAAAATGCCGAATTGCAGAAGGTAGCTTACATTAAGGAAAGCGGAAGCAAAAAGATTTCCATTTACAGGTATGATTTCGACGAAGTTGATTTTGTCCAGGATTCCGCGCTTGCAACGGAAATGATATTCGACAGCGGAAAGAATGTTTTCACGGAGATTAATTATTCGCCGGCGTACTCGAAAAGCGATATCACACTGAACGGTTCCGGCAGAATTCTCAACAGGGAAATATACGATAACAAGAACAACCTTACGGGCAAGACGATATTTCATTACAACTTATCCGGGCAGTTAGAAAGCAGGGAAATCTATCTTGGTACGATGAAGGCATTCGACGAAGTGTATAAATATGACGGCAAGGAACTCTCCGAGATGAAGTACGTTACTTCGGACGGAATTCTGTTCGGTTATTCCGTGTTCGAATCTGACAAATGGGGAAACATAATCCAGGAAATCAAATACAACTCGAATGACGACCCCGAATACAAGTATGTTTATACTTACGATTCAAAATCGCACTGTCTTGAGGAAAAGATAATTCTCGGCGACAGAAAAAACACCATAGTTACATACAACTGGAAGAACGGCCTTCTTGCCGATAAGGTAACGAAGGACGATAACGGAAAAGTCCAGAGCGCATTCAGGTACAAGTACGACGGAAACGGAAACGTTACTGAAGAAGTAAACGAAACGCCGCAGGGAAAAATTACAAAACTCTACGAATACGACGCCAAGCTGCTCAAACAGGTGAAGATTTCCGAAGAAGCGGATACCAGCAGTTACACTTTGAAATATTTCTACGAATAACTATTTCAGCCATCCGGCTGACATCTCCGCGAACCGGTTGAAAGCATCGCCGGTCTCATCTTTAATATGTTCCCCGAGTGGGAAAGGACTCACGTGATCGTACTCGAAGGGAAAATCGAGTTCCGTAACCTTAATACCCGGAACGCTGCCCGTACCTTCAAGCGACGACTTTACTGAATCCGGCGGCATAACAAAATCCTTTGACAGGCATATCGCATGAATGTTTTCCCTTACCGACGAGAGCATAGCTGTGCGTTCCTCCCTGAATCTTCCCGTATTCAGCATAGCGCGGAAAGCAAGCGCTTCTCTCGCTCCGCTGTCGAAGAAACTGCTCATACATTCGTCTTTCCCGACAACCTCTTCGAAATCATCTATGTAAAACCTGTGCATGGTTTTCTCGGTCTCCGTGTCGTAAATGTATTTCGATGCGGGATACATCAGGTCCATCGTCGGCCCGCCGCAAAACAGAACCGCCTTTGCGTCAGAATAAAGTTCAGGCCTTGACATCATCAGCACTTCAACCAGGAAAGCCCCGATTGAATATCCGAAGAAATCAATTTTAGCGCCGGCATTTGCGAATTCGAATTCGCCTTTTTTAAGTGAATTCGTCAGACGGATTATATCGTTGAAAGTCCGGAGTCCCGACCAGAAGAAAAGTTCGGACGCGAACTGCAGCCGGGTGCTTAATGCAGCGTTAACGAAAGACGATTCAGTAAGCTCGTTGTAGTAAGTCCTTCTTCCTTTTGAAAGGGCGTTCATCGGCCTTGACTGCGTCCAGAGCGAAGGACGCCTGTTTATGTGAAATGAAATGGGAAACATAATTACGGGGCTTCCTGTTTTTTCAACAAGCGACTTCGCCCAGATGTGGTATTTGTCCCAGTTGCTTTCGTTCAGTCCGTGAAGCATTATAATGACTTTGTCCGATTTCCCTTTAGCGGAATCATGATAGACGGGATAGACGAATTTTGTATTGCATTCAAATCCGTAAACCTGCTGTTCGCTGAATTCTTTTATGGCATCGGAACGCAAACCCTCGTAATGGCGTTTAAATAACTGTTGGATGTAATCATTGCCCGGGTAGAAATCGTGTCCGGCAGAGTCGAATTCGTAGTTGCGTATGATTATGTCCGAATCCGGTATGGGAATTAGTTCGTCGGTTTCGTTGTAAATCTTCTTCAGCAGGTTATATTCCTCCAGATACCCCATAACTGATGATTTAATTCACATTAAACTATTTAAACTTATTGTTTTATTATATGCATTTTTTAAAGACAGAACAGACATTGCCGATTGACATTAAAACCGCATGGGATTTCTTTTCCTCACCCGATAATCTGAAGATAATAACTCCGGGTAACATGGGTTTCGACATAACTTCGGAATACCGAGAGGAAAAAATGTATCCAGGTATGATAATCACTTATACAGTCAAACCGCTTCTCGGGATACCTCTGAAATGGGTTACTGAAATATCGCACGTAGACGAGCCTCATTATTTTGTCGACGAGCAGCGTTTCGGTCCTTACGCATTCTGGCATCACCAGCATAAGTTTTACGAAGTACCCGGCGGAGTAAAAATGGTCGACATACTTCATTACAAGGTGAAATTCGGTTTTATAGGCAGGATAATGAATTCGCTTATTGTAGCCGGAGAGCTCCGTAAAATCTTCGGGTACAGGTACCGTAAGCTCGAAGAAATGTTCGGAAAACTGTAACCGCGGCATTAGTATTTTCAGTTCTTATCAATCATAATTTTGCTAAATTGAAACATTAAAGTTTGAATGATGGTCAGCAGCAAAGCGAAAATCGGAAACAATACCTCAATAGGCAGCTACACGACTGTTGAGGACGACGTTGTCATAGGCAGCGGCGTCAGCATAGGGCAGAACGTTTTCATCGGAAACGGCTCGAGAATTTCCGATAACGTCACGATACTTCATGCCGCATCGATAAGCATCTGGCCGAATTCAATATCATACGCAAACGAACCCACAACAGTAGAGATAGGCGAAGGCACGATAATCAAAGGCCTTTCGACGGTATGCAGGGGCACCACATACAGTTATAAAACCGTCATCGGAAAGAACTGCTACATAATGAATCACGTTCACGTTGCGCACGATAACATAATAGGCGACAACGTCGTGATGACGAACGGAGTGAATCTCGGCGGTCACGTTACGATAGGAAGCAACACGAACATGGGCGGGTTGATCGGAGTACACCAGTTTGTCCACATAGGCGATTACTGCATGGTGGAATCGAGCGCTAAAGTCGGCAAGGACATTCCTCCTTACGCTCTTGCCGGAAGAAATCCTTTAAGGTTCATGGGACTGAATGCAAGAGGTCTGATCAGGAAAGGATTCTCGCCCGAAGTCATCGCGAATATAAAAGAGGCATACAGGATTATTTACGATTCAGGCTTGAACTTCAGGGATTCACTGAAGAAGCTGAAAGACGATATGGAAATGACGGCCGAAATTAAGAATATCGTCGATTTCATAGAAAAAAGCGAAAGGGGATTAATCCCTAAAGTTTAGCAATCCTCTCATTTCATTTCTCTTTTAAATTACTATTTTTTCCGCTATTTTTTTCAAGGCTATGGAATTATTGTCTGATTCTCTCTGTTAAAATTTCCGTACCTTAAAATAAATCTAACTTTTAATTCAAACAAAATATTATGGGACTTTTCAAGGAGTTTAAGGAATTCATAATGAAAGGCAACGTCCTGGATCTGGCGGTTGCCGTCATTATAGGCGGAGCGTTCGGTAAAATTGTGACATCGCTCGTGAACGACATCATAATGCCGCCGATAGGACTGCTTCTGGGCAAGGTCGATTTCAAGCAGCTGAAGCTTGTTATTCAGGGTGGAAAAGAAGCTGTCATGAACGGCACGCAGGTAGTTACTCCGGCCGTTTCGGAAGTATCGCTTAACTATGGAATGTTCGTGCAGAACATTTTTGATTTTGTCCTGATAGGATTCTGCATATTCATAGTCCTGAAAGCATACCAGAAGGTAACGAAGAAGAAAGAAGAAGCGCCCGCGGCTCCGCCGGAACCTTCGAATGAGGAAAAGCTTCTTGCGGAAATAAGGGATATACTGAAAAATAAAAATTAATTAAAAGGAAAGTTATGAGAAACAGTTTTTACATCCTGCTTCTGGCTGTAATTTTTCTGATTGCCGGATGTTCAAAGAATGAAACTTCCAGTACGGAGAAAAAGGAAATTAAGGACACCGCCGCGAAACTTACGGATACGAAATCGAAAGAAGGTTCCGGCGCTGAAACGAAAGAGGAGAAGCCTAACACTATTTCCGGTATCAGCTACAACATTAAGGACGTAGTGAACCAGGTGATTTTCGAAGGCAATATGGTAGGCGGCGCGCAGTGGAAGGACAAGAACGGCCACAATGTAGTCGTCATATCGGAAACCAAAGAGAAGGAAACGAAAGGCAAAAACGGCGCGGACAGGATGCTTTCGAAATATCTTTATGGTTACCATTTTATACTTAAGGACAACGGCGAAACGGAAGAGCTCTGGAAAATAAACGATCTGATAGAGAAGTGCCAATTCGACCTTACGCTTAATTACATCGAAAAATCTTTGTCGGTTACCGACCTGAACAACGACGGTATAGGCGAGTCCACTTTCCTCTATAAAATGACGTGCAGGAGCGACGTAAGTCCTTCGGACCTGAAGCTTATGATGCACGAGGGGAAAGAAAAATACGCCATTCGCGGCACGATGATAGTGAAGCTGCCTAATGAAGGGCCGTACGGCGGGGAAATGAAGGTCGACAAGTCATTTGACAAGGCCCCGAAAGAATTCACAGATTACGCAAAAGGACAATTTAAAAAATTCCAGGAGGAAAAATTTAACTGATATGAAGAATATTTTATTTATAGCAATAGCATCGCTTATGCTTCTGGGCTGCGGACGCAAGCCGGGAGATACGCAGAAAAAAGACACGACTGCAAACGTCAATAAAACGACTTCGGAAAATAAAGTCGCCGGCGAAAGCGGCAGCGGCGCGCCGGATTCGCTGAAATACGAAATGAAGAAATTCTACAAGACTTACAAGAACTGCAAGGAAGAGGAAGACCATTGCGCTTACATTAAGATGGATTATCCCGTGTTCACTTCGGGAGGCGCTTATAAGGAAATAAATAATTTCATAATTTCATTCCTCGCTGACAGCGTTTACAATCTTGAGGGAAATGGAAACAAGACGCTCGATAAACTTGCCGAGACGTTCTTCAGCGATTTCGGGACCATGATGAAAGATTATCCCGACTGGCCGGGAGGTTACGCTCTCGATCTGGGGGCAAGCGTTGAGTATAACAAGAACAACCTTATCACGCTTAACTTTAGTTATTACATAAACACCGGAGGAGCGCATCCGAATTCATACTCTATCTACTATGTGCTTGACGCTTCAACGGGTAAAATGTTCCGGGTGAAGGATATGTTTGTAAAAGGATTCGAACCGAAACTTAACAAACTCATCGAGAAGAAGTACAGGCAGTTCAGGGAAATGTCCGATAAGGACAGGCTTGACGGCGACAAGGGGATGCTGTTTGAGAATCACATCGAGTTCAACGAAAACATGGGACTTTTAAGGGACGGAATTATATTCTTCTACAATAATTATGAGATAGCAGCTTACGCTGTCGGTCCTTCTGAACTGAAGTTCACATACAAGGAACTTGATGAAGTGCTTAAACCGGAGTTTAAAAACAAGTAAACGAAATGAAGAACGGGGATTTTAAATCCCCGTTCTCTTAAATATATAATCTATATTCCTGCCTGATTTCTTGTAATCGAAAACCGTATCGAGGTCCTTTTTATTGAGGAATTTCATCATGTCTTTATCGTTCTCAATAAGTTTCCTGAAATCGACTTTCGTTTCCCAGCAGTTCATCGCGACCTTCTGCACTATCTTATACGCATTCTCCCTCTTCATTCCTTTTTCTATGAGTTTCAGGAGAACTGTCTGGGAGAAAATCAGCCCCTTAGTAAGTTCGAGGTTCTTCTTTATATTCTTTTCGTAAATAATGATGTTCTCAATCAGAGAATTGAATTTATTTAGAATGTAATCCATCAGGATCGTCGTGTCCGGCATTATTATTCTTTCGACGGATGAATGCGAAATATCCCTTTCATGCCACAACGGAATATTCTCGAAAGCCGCCATCGCGTTTCCGCGTATGACGCGGGCAAGTCCCGACAACTGTTCCGATGTTATAGGATTCTTCTTGTGAGGCATAGCCGAGGAGCCCTTTTGTCCTTTCGTGAAACACTCTTCGAGTTCGAGGACTTCGGTTTTCTGAAGGTGCCTTATTTCGGTAGCGTATTTTTCAATGCAGGTGGCGATGATAGCCATCGTTGACATGTATTGCGCATGCCTGTCGCGCTGTATAATTTGCGTAGTAATGTTCGCCGGACGGAGTCCGAGTTTCCTGCAGACGTAAGCTTCGACCTTCGGAGAAATGTGTTCGTAAGTGCCCACGGCTCCGGAAATCTGTCCGACGGAAATAATATTTAAAGCGGATTTTAGTCTCTTTATATTGCGGAGAGTTTCATCGTACCAGAGGGCGAATTTCAGCCCGAGAGAAATCGGTTCGGCGTGAATGCCGTGTGTTCTGCCAATCATCGTAAGGTTCTTGTACCTGCGGGCTTTCTTCTTAAGTATTCCGCTCGTTTTAACGAGCGATTTCAGAATCAGTTCTCCCGCCTGTTTCATCTGAACGGAAAGAGTCGTGTCGAGAACGTCCGAACTCGTCATGCCCATGTGAATGAACCGCGAATCGGGTCCGACGTATTCCGCGACGTTCGTGAGGAACGCGATGACGTCGTGCTTAACTGTTTCCTCGATTTTCAGGACGCGTTTCGTGTCGAACTTCGCGCGTGTTTTAATCACGTTCAGCGATTTTTTAGGAATGTTACCGAGTCCGCATTGCGCTTCGCAGGCGAGCAGTTCCACGTCCAGCCAGATCCTGAAGCGGTTATCGTCGGACCAGATATTTGAAATTTCCTCTCTTGAATATCTTGGAATCATAGTTGTTTTTTGTTGAACGGAATAAACAAATATATCAGTAATGCTCAAGTAAATAAAGTTCTTTTTGAGGGGGGAAACGGGATTTCTTTTCTTTGAAACGAATAACTCTCTCCGGTTGTTTTATAAACTGAATGAACTATTTTTATAAGTGAACAAATTCCAAAAAATACTGCTGGTTTTAATCGT
>CAIKZJ010000295.1 GCA_903831845.1 uncultured Ignavibacteriota bacterium | reverse complement strand
GGTTTTCTTTTCACTCTGGAGTGCAGGCCGATAGCAGAATCTGCGATAAACTTCAATATGACCGAAATATATGATTTATGAATGTATAAATTATCATAAAACTCCGGAGCAATTTTCTTCAGTTCCGGAAGCCTGCTTCCCGGAATGCTGGGGAAATCGTGGTGCTCATTATGGTAACCGACATTGAACATCAGCTTGTTCAAAGGGCCGTAATAGGAATATGTTTCCTGCCCTTCTTTAAACACATAATGCTCGGCGATGAAATGACCGGCTACGGGATTCAGTCCACCTGCGAAGAATGCTGACAGCAGAAGGTAAAACAAACCGCTCCATCCTGCCATAGGAAGGAAAAAAGCCATCGCAACAACCTGAACAACTATATTTATGTAATGCCATTTTTTCAGTTTCAAAGGATATACGAACATCGGGCGGAGAGCATAGAAAAAAATCTGATTGATTTCCCATATCAGCTTTCCTAATGTGCCCCTGAAAATCTTGGTTTCGGCGATTGAGGGAACATCGGCGTCTATCCCGTCCGTTCCCTGTTTCTGATGGTGCATCGTATGATAAGACTTGAACGACATAGCGTACGGAAACACGATGGGAAAATTTGCAAACATGGCAAACAGATTGTTAGCAGACTGTTTTTTGAAAGCCATGTTGTGTGTAATTTCATGTATAGCAAGAAACAAGGCGTGGGTAATAGTGGACCCGACGAAGTATGAAAGTATAATCAGGACCCAGACACTGTAATTGCCGATGTAATACGCGGTAAGAAGCTGAATTATTACAAGAAGAACCGTGGTGACGACAAGTTTCCAGTCCTGTCCGATGAGGTTCCTTACCTCCGGGTATTTTTCAAGAATAGCTTTACGCCTTTCCGAATGCGGCTCGCTTTTTTCAGACCAGTAGAAATCCTTAGTTTCCTGCATGATTTTATTAATTATAGATTTAAAACCCGAACAAACAGATAATAATTCAATAATATACAAAAAAGCAAAAAGAAACTTCAGTGCCCGGAAATCAATGAAAATTAATCAGAAATGAGAAGAATAGTACCCCCGAGAGGATTCGAACCTCTAATATCTGATCCGTAGTCAGAGGGTTTATCCATTAGCCTACGGGGGCAATTTCGAGACACAATTTACGAAAATCGGGGGAGAATAAACACGCAAAAAATAATTAGCAATTAATAATTAATAATTAATAATTAGTAATAGATGGGCACAGCGTAATTTTTTCAATTGACATATAATTGACTTTCAATATCTTAATATGGAAATTAATTTTACAAAAATAAAAAATATGATAAATACTGAACTTTTCAATTCATCGCTGACAGCGCTTAAAGATTATCTCGGACTGAAAAAAGAAGAGACGCTTCTTATCATATCCGACGAAACAAAACGCGAAATCGCGCAGACGCTTCTCGAAGCGGGAAAGCAGCTGTGCAGTGAGGCATTTCTGATTGAAATGAAACAAAGGGAAATAAACGGCGAGGAACCGCCCGTTCAAATTTCCGAACTGATGAAAAAAGTCGACGTCGTCGTTTGTCCCACAGCCAAATCGCTGACTCACACCGATGCGAGAAGGAACGCCGTGAAAGAAGGAGTACGCGTCGCCACTATGCCGGGGATTGGAACCGATACCATGATAAGATGCCTGAGCGCGGACGCGGAAAAGGTTATTCAGCTTTCTCTGAAAGTGAAGGGAATACTTAAAGACGCAGCAGAAGTCAGAGTGGTAACAGATAAAGGAACCGACCTTTACATGCCTATGAAAGGAAGGAACGTAATCGAAAGCACAGGTGTGCTCCGAAACAGAGGCGAAAGCGGAAACCTGCCTTCCGGAGAAGTGTATCTTGCGCCGACCGAAGGACTTTCGCACGGAAAGCTTGTCATTGACGGTTCTGTAGCGGGAATCGGAATGCTGAAAGAACCGATTATTATCGATATCAAAGACGGATATGCCAAAAAGATTGACGGGGGCGAGGAAGCAAAAATACTGGCCGGCATGCTCGACAAAGTCGGCAGGGACGCGCGCGCGGTGGCTGAATTCGGCGTTGGAACTAATTACAAGGCGCAGCTTTGCGGCGAGATTCTGGAAGACGAAAAAGTCTACGGGACTATTCACGTCGCTTTCGGAAACAATGTTTCTATGGGCGGGAGCATAAACGTTAAGAGCCACATTGACGGGCTTGTTATCGAACCTGACGTATATGTTGACGGAAAACTGATTATGAAGAAAGGCGCGCTGCTGTAACAGATATCATACTTTTTCCTCGTTCCAGAACCGAAGGTTCGCTTTTATAAAGCGGACTTTGGGAACCAAAGGTTGAGGTTGGTACACATCCTCGGGAACCTTACGAACAGACGTTTATTTTCAGGGTTTTAGCATAAAAAAAATATATTAAAATACCTCTTTTTTTTTCAGATTTTAGGTTATATATTAATTTAAATAGCAATTTCTAAAAACTAATTTCTGTCTATGTCAGAACATACCTCTTCAGGAGTAAAGGGTCTACCGGAAAATGCTTACCGAGAATTAAAAGACGGCGAAATTTACGAGCCGATAATGTCACCGCAACAAACTGTTCCGGAAGTAAATTTCCGTTCCGTATTCTGGGGATTGCTGATGGCAATCATATTTTCCGCTGCGGCAGCTTATCTTGGATTAAAAATTGGCCAGGTCTTCGAAGCTGCCATACCTATCGCGATAATAGCGGTAGGGTTATCTTACATCACCAAGAGAAAAAACGCTCTGGGTGAGAACGTGATTATTCAGTCTATCGGCGCCAGTTCGGGTGTTATAGTTGCGGGCGCGATTTTTACGATTCCCGCTCTGTACATACTCGGGCTTGAAGCGCAGTTCTATCAGGTTTTCCTGTCATCACTGCTCGGAGGTTTTCTCGGCATACTTTTCCTGATTCCTTTCAGGAAGTATTTCGTTTCCGACATGCACGGCAAGTATCCTTTCCCTGAAGCAACCGCGACAACCGAGGTTCTCGTATCGGGAGAAAAAGGCGGCAGTCAGGCGAAGCTGCTTTTAATAAGCGGACTCATCGGCGGTATTTACGATTTCATCATCGCGACGTTCGGCTGGTGGAACGAAGTTTTCACTACGAGGGTTTTGGCCGCGGGTGAAATGCTTGCCGATAAGGCGAAACTTGTCTTCAAGATCAATGTCGGATCGGCCGTACTCGGCCTCGGTTACATCGTAGGCCTTAAATACGCGGCAATAATCTGCGCCGGTTCATTCATCGGCTGGTACATGATAATCCCGGTAATAAACTATTTTGCGCCAGGGTTAACCGTTCCCATCGGCGCGAACATAACTAAGCTGGTCGGGGCGATGAGCGCCGAAGAAATCTTCAGGGCGTACGTGCGTCCGATAGGTATCGGCGGAATCGCGATGGCTGGCGTTATCGGAATTATCCGCTCTTCAAAAATCATCAAGTCCGCGTTCTCTCTCGCGGTAAAAGAAATCTTCGGCAAACATGACGCGGAAAAAGGCAAGCTGCGCACGCAGAAAGACCTTCCGATGGGCATTATAGCCGGCGGCATTCTTTTAGTCGCGGTAATCGTATTTATTTTCTTCCTTTTCGGCGTGGTAGGAAATCTTACGTACGCGCTTATTGGGCTCGCGATAGTAATGATTATCGCGTTCCTTTTCACGACTGTGGCGGCTAACGCAATCGCGATAGTGGGTACGAATCCCGTATCGGGCATGACGCTGATGACGCTTATTATCTCATCAGTTATCATGGTTTCGGTCGGGCTCACCGGCAACGTCGGAATAATCGCTTCTATGGTAATCGGCGGAGTAGTATGCACCGCTCTTTCCATGGCGGGCGGTTTTATTACAGATCTAAAAATAGGGTATTGGCTTGGTTCTTCTCCTTACAAGCAGCAGTCCTGGAAGTTCCTGGGGACTGTCCTGTCGGCGGCAACAGTAGGCGGAGTTATCATCATCCTGAACAAGACATACGGATTCAGAGGGGAAAACGCTCTTGTAGCCCCTCAGGCAAACGCAATGGCAGCTGTAATTGAACCGATGATGTCAGGAAAACCAGCGCCCTGGCTGCTTTACGCGGCCGGTGCGTTCATGTCTCTCATCCTCACTATGATTGGGGTTCCTGCACTCGCATTCGCACTCGGAATGTTCATTCCGATTGAATTAAACACTCCTATTTTACTCGGCGGCATTATCGCTCACTTTGTTTCAACCAGAAGCAAGGACGAGAAGGTAAACAATGCCAGACGTGAAAGAGGAACTTTGATAGCGTCCGGTTTTATAGCAGGCGGCGCATTAATGGGAGTTGTCAGCGCTGTTCTAAAATTCAGCGGCATCAACTTCGTTAACGAGGCCTGGTTTGAATCGCATTCGGCTGAAATAATCGGTCTTGTTATGCTGGTTGTTATATGCATATACATGATCTGGGATTCTATGCGTGCAAAACCGGAAGATTAATTAAAAAATTTTTTATTAATCTTTAATCAAAAAATTATGGCTGAACTATTATTCAAGGATTTAACAGAAAAAATCATCAAGGTTTTTCTCGAAGTCTATAATCACCTCGGCTTCGGATACACGAAGGAAATATATCTCGAGGCTTTAACGCTGGAAATGAAAGCACAGGGCCTTCCTTTTGAAAAAGACAAACCTGCGGATATTTTTTACAAGGAAACGAAGGTCGGCCAGTATACTCTAGATTTTGTCTGTGATGACAAGGTTATCATTCATATTGATACCCGTGACAAGATAACCGAGGAAATCGAATATTCCATCGTTAACCATCTTAAATCCACCCAGTATGAAGTCGGGCTGGTCCTTAACTTCGGAAGGAGACCCGAAGTAAAGAGAAAAATATTCCAGAATCAAAGAAAATCATTTATACAGAAAGGGGAAAATCCCGAATGAAAAACGAAATAAAGGAAAGATTTTTCAGGTACATTAAAATCGATACCAAATCTGATGAAAATTCCGAATCTTTCCCGAGCACACAAAAACAGTACAATCTGCTGAATCTTCTGAAAGACGAACTGACAGCAATGGGTCTGAAAGCGGAAGTCGACGAGCACGGTTACGTTATGGCGACTCTGCCGGCCAACATCGACAAGAAGATTCCCGTTATCGGGTTCATATCGCACGTCGATACGAGTCCGGACATGTCGGGCGAAAACGTTAACCCGCAGGTATGGGAAAATTACGACGGAGGCGATATAGTGATAAACAAAGAACTCAAACTTGTTCTTTCACCTTCGCTTTTTCCTGAACTTGCAGAATACAAGGGCGATACGATAATCACCACTGACGGAACGACGCTTCTCGGCGCGGACGACAAAGCAGGCATAACTGAAATAATGACTGCCGTGAAATATCTCGTGGAACATCCCGAGATAAAGCACGGCGAAATAAAAATCGGTTTCACGCCCGATGAGGAAATCGGCAGAGGAGTAGATTTCTTCGACGTGAAAAAGTTCGGAGCGCAGTACGCGTACACTATGGACGGCGGCGGCGTTGGCGAACTTGAGTACGAGAATTTCAATGCCGCGAAACTTACAGTAAGCATACAGGGACGCAATGTCCATCCGGGTTACGCGAAGGACAAGATGCTTAATTCCATGCTAATAGCGATGGAATACAACGCGCTTCTTCCCGTCAACATGCGCCCGGAATTCACTGAAAATTACGACGGTTTCTTCCATCTCATCGGAATGAACGGAACTGTCGAAAACTCTACTATTACATACATCGTCAGGGACCACGACCGCGCGAAGTTCGAAAGAAAGAAACAAATCGCAGTCGAATGCGCGGATTTTCTGTGCAAGAGATACGGCGAAGGCGTAGTTAAGGCCGAACTTAAAGACCAGTATTTCAACATGAGGGAAAAAGTCGAAGAAGTATTCCACATAGTTGAGATAGCCGAAAAGGCGATGGTTGAAGTCGGCATAGAACCCAAGGTTGTGCCCATCAGGGGCGGAACGGACGGCTCAAGACTTTCTTACATGGGACTTCCCTGCCCGAACATATTCGCGGGCGGACTGAACTTCCACGGAAAGTTCGAATACGTTCCTCTCGAATCGATGGAAAAAGCGACTAAGGTGATTCTTAAAGTAATAGAGCTCTACACGCAGAAGAACTGGTAATAATTTATAAAGATTAAAAGTTTCTAAACACAACCCACGGCTTATGCCGTGGGTTTTTATTTATTTGGTTTGACCGTCTAAGTTTTATATCAGAAAACCGCGGGATTATTTCACAAGAACCATTCTTCTTGCCGACGTAAATCCGTCCGCTTTCATCAGGCAATAATAAATTCCGCTTGAAGAACTTCCCGCATTCCATTCAACTTTATAACTGCCCGCGTTCAGGTCCGAATTTACAAGAACAGCTTCGAGCCTGCCCGTTACATGGTAAACCGATATATTAACAAGCCCTTTTCTCTTTACCGCGAAAATTACACTTGTCACAGGGTTGAACGGGTTCGGATAATTCTGCCCGAGTGAATATCCGTCAGGTTCTTCCCCGCTGATGTTCGCGATACCTGAAATAGTCGTATCGGTCCCAATCCACACGCCGCCGGTGCTCGTGCCTGTAGCCGCCACGTAAATTCTATTTCCGACGCAGACGCAAAGGTTCGCGGAGGACGTCATTCCCGTGCTGATGAATGAAACTCCGTTATTCGTCGATTTGTAGACTCCCCCGTTTCCGCTTATATAAATATTTCCCGCAAGGTCGAGAGCCGCGCCGCGCATGGCGCCCGGCTGAACACAGGAATTTGTCCAGTTATATCCGCCGTCTGTAGACTTGCTGAAAGGGTATCCTGTAGCGGTGGTAGCGTAATACAATTCGAGCGGAGATTTCTGAACAAGTCCCCAGCAGTTGTTTGAGGCGTACGGTCCGCCGAATGAAATACCAGAATTCGTGGAAATGAAGAATCCCGTAACGCCGGATGTAGAAGACGCGCCAGCGTATATTATATTCGGATTGTACCTGTCTTTCGCGAGCAGTACTACCGAAGAAGTAATAATCGAAGTATCGGAAAACGTTACGCCGTAATCCGTGCTTCGGAAAGTACCGCCTGAAACCGTACCGACAATCACAGTGCCGTTCCGTCCGCAGCAGACAGTCTGGCAGGTTTTGCCGTTGAAGACGGATGTCGGAATATTAATCCAGTTGTTTCCGCCGTCTGTTGATTTCATTACTCCATTCGTGGAATTAGCAGCGAAGATATTTCCGAGAGAATCGACGGCAAGCCCGAGGAAGTTCGAAGCGCCGCCCGAAAGAATCGTGAACCAGTTCTGCCCGCCGTTCGTGGTCTTGTAGATTGATTTGACGGTGCCCGACGCGCCCGCGTAAACATTGCCCTGAATGTCGGAGCACATTGACCACATCGAAATGCCGTTGAGAGTCTGGACCCAGGTTTGAGAATTGATTTGACTTAAAGCCGCTAATGTAAGAAAAAATGCGATAATACCTTTTTTCATAGCATTAAGGTTTAATTAAAGAGCTGCCTTATTGTATCTTAAATGAAATTAATAATCAATGGAGGATTGTTTTCTGTTATCTGATTACCAGATACCAGAAAAG
>CAIKZJ010000294.1 GCA_903831845.1 uncultured Ignavibacteriota bacterium | reverse complement strand
GTATGGGTGCTTACCGCCGGGCTTCTCGGCGCTATATTCTGGAACCTGTTCACATGGTATTTCGGAATACCCGTCAGTTCTTCGCACGCGCTTATCGGCGGTTACGGCGGAGCGGCCGTGATGAAACTCGGATGGGGTGTTCTGATACTGCCAGCATGGATTAAAGTCGTAGTCTTTATCGTCGTTGCCCCTCTTCTCGGTCTGGCGCTGGGAGTGCTGAACATGTGGATAATGACGTGGATAGTGCGTAACAAGAAACCCCAGAAGGTCGACAAGACGTTCAGGAAACTGCAGCTTGTGTCGGCGGGTTTCTACAGTTTCGGTCACGGAACGAATGACGCGCAGAAGACAATGGGTATTATAGCCGGAGTTCTTTTTTCGGCAAAGTACATAGATTCGTTTTATGTTCCTTTTTATGTTGTGCTTATCTGTCACGCCGCGATTGCGCTGGGTACAATGTACGGCGGCTGGCGGATAGTCAAGACAATGGGCATGAAAATAACAAAACTCAAACCCATCGGCGGATTCTGCGCCGAGTTCGCAGGCGCGACGACGCTGCTCGGAACCGCGCTTCTCGGAATACCCGTCAGCACAACTCAGACCATAACCGGCGCCATTGTCGGCGTCGGCAGCACGCAGAGGCTTTCGGCGGTTCGCTGGGGGGTTGCCGGAAAGATAATCTGGGCATGGATTCTGACAATTCCGCTTTCGATGATTTCGGGAGCGGTTATATACTGGGTAATTTCACTTTTTCTCTGATTATATTTTTACGTTTTTATGATAGGCCGAACAGTTCTTATCACGGGCGCGTCTTCCGGAGTCGGCAAGGCGCTTGCCGTGAGAGTCGCGGCGAAAAAAGCCAAGCTGATTATGTTCTGCCGTGACGAAATTAAAGCCGAAAAGGCAAGAAAAGAAATTGTAAGCAAATCGCGAAACGAAGACGTACACGTTGTTATAGCAGACCTCTCTTCCATTAAATCCGTCCGCGAGGCGGCGGATAATATCAGAAAACGGTTTCCAGAGCTTTATCTTCTCGTCAATAACGCGGGAGCGTCTTATACTAAAAAGATTATAACGGAGGACGGGCTGGAAAAAACATTCGCAGGGAATTATTTGGGGCACTACATACTGACGCACACGCTCCTCGATATAATGATAAAACACGAACCCGGGCGGATCGTAAATGTCGCGTCGCAGGCCCACATGAAAATTGACTTTGGCAACCTCAACGGCGAGAAAAAATATAATTATTTCAACGCCTATAAGTATTCCAAAGCCGCAAACATACTTTTTACTTTCGATCTCGCCGAAAAACTCAGGAATACTCAGGTTACCGTGAACAGCGTTCATCCGGGCGTCGTGAGAACATCGATTTACGACGGCATAAGGGGGCTTTCGAAACTGGCAATCAAAACTATGTGGCCCTTTTTCATCTCTCCGGAAAAATCCGCGGATATGATAATGCCCCTGCTTGTTTCTGATTCTTTCAGGAACATTAGCGGCAAATATTTTGTAAAAGGAAAGACTGCTTCCCCGAAGCCGGGAGTTGACAATAAATCCGACAGGGAAAAACTAAGGCAGTTAAGCGAAAAATTAACCGGCATAAAATATGAAAACACTTAAATCTTTTCTCATACTCGCGGCCGCATTGCTGCTTGCGGGTTGTTCCGCGCAAAAACCGTCCGAAAACACGGACAAAATGCTCATAAACGACATCTGGGCGCTCAAGCAAATAAACGGCAAGGATATAGTTAAGACAACAGGCAGAACGCAGCCGATGATAGAGATTCACTTGAATGAAGGAAAATTTTACGGCAATACCGGATGCAACGAAATGAACGGAACGGTTGCGGTCGGCGACAAGTCGATTAAGTTCTCGGATATAACTTCAACCAAGATGTTCTGCGACGATTCTCCGGAAATCGAATATCTGATAGCCCTGAAGAAGGCCGATTCGTGGGAAATCGGAAAACTCACGCTGTACCTGAAGGCGGGGAATGACGTAGTTCTCACTTTCAAAAAAGTAGATTAAACCTTATTTTGTTCATTTATAAATAAAAGCATATAAATGGACATAACAGGAAAAATACACGAGATATTCCCGGTTCAGACGGTAAAGAACAATTTCAACAAAAGAGATTTCATATTGCTGGACGATACAAACGACCAGTACCCGCAGTATATTAAGTTCGAACTCGTACAGGACAAATGCTCGATAGTGGACACTTTCAAACCCGGCGACGAGGTCAAGGTTTATTTCAACATTCGCGGCCGCGAATGGGTCAACCCCAAAGGCGAAAAAGTTTACTTTAATTCTTTAAGCGCCTGGAAAGTAGAGTCCGCAGGGTCCGGCTCCCAGCCGCAGTCAGAACCCCCCGATTTCATGCCGGGCGACGACGATATGCCGTTCTGACAATTAGTAATTAGTAATTAATAATTACTAATTGTTTTAGAATATCCGTATCTGTTTTTATTTAAACCGATAGAAGTAGTTATATAAAATTATTATTGTTTAAATTTTATTTTACGATTAGTAAAGAATCCGTGGTAAAAGACGTATAGAATAAGACCCGATATTTTTTGCTTCTAACTTCTAACCTCTGCTCTCAATTACTCATTACTAATTATTAATTACTAATTGAAGATGATTTGCTCTCCGACCTTCAACTCCTTCACCCTCGGCTTTAAATCCGAAAAACCGGATTCTGGGTCGTCGAGTATTTTATTCATTATGTCGAGCGGCCTGTTCGGGTCTGATATGTATTTTGCCGCGCCGTAGTGGACGGGTATCATGTAGTTTGCTTTTATGTCGCGAAACAGTTTGAGCGTTTCCATCGAAGTGGTGTGGAACCAGAAACTCGTGGAATCGCAGTTCCTGCAGGGGCCGACTGGCACAAGCGCGACGTCAATTTTAAAATTATCTCCGATTTTCTTGAACGCGAAAGGATTGTATCCCGTATCGCCCGCGTAAAACAATACAGCGTCTTTGTATTCAAGAACGTATCCGGTCGCCCCGGGCTCAAGCCAGGTGTAAACATCGAATGCATAGCGCCCGCCTGAATGCTGCGCGAATACAGGCGTTACTTTCATTCCGTCTATCATTACGCTTTTGCCTATATAATCTTTGTACTGCGCGTCATGGTTTTCGAGGCGTATCATATCAAGGTCATATCCGGGAAGGTATTGTTCAGCGCCTTCAGGAAATATGAGTTTCGCCTTCGGGTATCTTTTTGCGAGTTCGTCAATTGATGAAAAACTCATGTGGTCCATGTGCGAATGCGAGATGAAAATATAATCCAGTCGTTTCAGCTTGTCGAGGTCGATTCCCGGCTCTTCCTGCCGCATCAGCACACCGCCGAAACGCTTGTTGAAAAACGGGTCGAAGAAAAACACTTTGTCGTACATCTGAACAAGAGTCGTTGAATGCCCGACCCAAAGCACGGATATTTTCACGCTGTCTTTTATGGGGTCGTTTACCTTTGCTACTTTTCGCGGCTCGGATGAAATGCTTTCACCGACATTGTTCAGGAATATGTTGAGGTAACCGCAAGAACTCAAAAACGCGGAGAGCAAAACAAAAGACAATATTTTAAGCGCGTTTTTTCTCATCAGAAATACTTTATATAAAACGATACAGAATAAAGATTATTTTTACTGAAATTCTTCGTGAACTGAAGCCCGGCCATGCCGCCGAGAAAATACACGCCGGCCTCTACTCCCGGATATCCGTTTTCGTCAGTGATGTTATTTTTTCTGAATGTATAAACTCCGCCGAGAGAAACGGAAATGTTTTCTCCCATTTCCTGAACGGGTATTATTATTCTCCCGCCCGTGTTAAGTCCGAATTTTGAAAAGCCCGAATAATCGAAAGACATTGTAGCCACCTCGGGCTGAACAAAGAGCTCGGCGGAACCGGTGAACCTTCTTACGGGATTTATCATGAAGAACTGAACGGGGCTTACGAACCTGTTTGCGCGGAATGAAAAATTAACGGGTGTTATCTGCCATCGCAGAGAGAACTGTATGCGCGCATTGTTGTCGTTCGCGTCGCTGACGAATGCCGGCGACGGGATTGCCTGCAGCATCAGCCACGTATAGTATTTCTTAAACGGTTTTTCCCGGAAATCCTTTACCTGCGCGAATCCCGGCGATGCGCAAAGAAGAACAAGAAGGAAAAATATTTTAACGGTTTTATTCAGAATTATTATACAATTATCGTTACTTTAAAAACAGTTTTCGGAAATAAAAAATTTATCTGAATTCAACAAACATATCGACGAAGTTAAAAGTCATTTCATTGAAATTGCCGAAAAAATCCTGCCCGAGATTTCCGTGAAAATATTTATCTTTGTTCTTGGAGAATTCCGAAAGAAGCGAAACTTTTTTAATAGTGCCCGTCTTGCCGTTGACGGAAAGTTTTACTTCGGGTATATAGTACCCCTTGATTTTCTCTATTCCGCCCGCACCTCCGAGCTGAATGTCCTTAAGCTCGAGTTTTCCCTCTATGTCTTTTCTGTACAGTTCGAAATATGGTTTGTAAAGTATTGTAGCCATTGCGCCCGAATCAAATGTGAAACGCAGAGTATCCGCGCCGAGAAACATCTGCACGACAGGAGTAAATCCGTGAAATGCCAGGTTTTGTGTTTCGCTCTTTTTCGGAGCCGCGGGTATTGTGAGCAGATTATCCTTGTTTACTGTGATTTCCTCGAAACTCCTGATCACCGGATTTCCGAGTATGCCGTATATTTTATAAAAGCCGAAAGTAAGCGCCTCGTCCGGGAGCACAAGGAATACGGCGTTGTTTACGGTTACATCTTTTATCTTCATCACGGGACAAACCGCCACTTTCGAATCAACCTTTTTTCCCGTTACGGTGCCGACCTTGAGTTTTGTGTCGACCAGTTTCAATCCGAGTTTTTTTGCTTCGGATTCTACAATGACGGAGAAGTTAGCGCCCGTGTCGAATATGAATTTATAATCCGTTCCGTTGATAGACACCGGAATGTTCCAGAGGTTCGCTATGTCGCGCTCCATCTGGATTTTAATTTCGCCGTTTCTTACTGTAGTCTGCGGAAGCGCGTCCGTAACGGCTTCCCAGAGATTCAGGTCGTCTCCAGAATCGTCTTTTTCATCCTCGTCAAGATAATTCCGGTATTTGCCGAGAAGCAGTTTTTCACATTCCAGGGCGTCTTTATACTCATAAAGATTTACGCAGTTGACAGCCTTCGCTTTGTACAGCTCCGCGGCGAGAGAATCGGCGATATCGCCAGGATTTTCTTTAAGCAGTTTGTTTATCAGAGCGTTCGAGTTTTTAAACCCGGAAAATACATTATCGCTAAGGGCCTGCAGAAAACTCTTCTGCCATTTCTCCTCAAACCTGATTTTAGGAATGGCATCGCGCAGAGCGAAGTAATTTCTGTCTTTGTACAGTTTGTATGCGGTGCCGAAATCCTGCGCGTTTACGCAAACGGCGGCAAACAGAACTATAAGCGCTGAAAGTAAAAATCTTCTTCTCATTTTATTTTACTGTATTCTTCTTTAAGTTTTTTGGGGAGGCTTCCGACAATCAGTTCGTAAGAATGGTCTATCATTTCATAAACGAGTTTCGGCGGCAGAGACCCGTCCATAGTGACGGTGTTCCAGTGGGACTTGTTCATGTGCCATCCGGGTTCGATGGCGTCGTATCTTTCGCGCAGCTCTACGGCGCGTTCCGGCTCGCATTTCAGGCTTAATTCGAAAGGAACTTCGAAATTCATCAGCATGAACATTTTGTTCATAACCTTGAACACCAGCACTCCGTCGCCGAATGGCATTCCTTCGGTCGCCGCCTTTTTCGAAAGCGCATACTGCCTTATAGTTTCAAAATCCATAACCGCTTTTAACTTTATTAAAGATACGCATGCAATATTCCAAAGTTGTATATGCTCTTAAAAATGAAAATAATCTTTTGTTATTCCAATTGAAAAATTCCCTCTCCGTTTTTGCTCTCAACTTGATTCTTGCTTCTTGATTCTTGCTTCTGTAGTTTTTCATTGTTCTTTTACCCCATTTTCCGAATATTACAAAAAAGAAAAACATGAACAAAAAATCATTACTGTTTGCCTTTGCGTTATTTTTGTTTTTGACCCCCCTGTATTCTGCATTTTGTTCTCCCGGTGACACAACCTGGGTTACGGCTTACAACCAGGAATATCATTATTGGGCGGACATGCATTACAAGACAGTGTATTTTCCCGATACGTCGCATCACTGGTCGAAGATAATAATGAAATATACAATAGGCTGCCCGTCGGCGGGATGCGACCCGTGGGACAGGTTCGGGCATTTGAGAGTAGTGATTGATTCAACCACATATTACGAAATAGCGAGGGTTATCACTCCATATAACATAGTCGGCGGCGGATATCCCGGAACGTGTACGTACATTTACGACCTGACTGATTATATGCCGCTACTTCACGATTCCGTAAAGTTTGCCAATTATATAGAATCATGGATTAACACGCCTCGCGGCTGGCTGGCGACTATTAAATTCGCTTTAATAGAAGGCGAGGTTCAGCCGAAACCGTTCAAGGTTGTCAACCTCTGGCAGAACCAGTATCTCGTATACGGAGATACTGCCAATCCGCCCATGTCGCATCTTCCGGCAAGGAACATAACAATTGATCCCGGCGTATACAGCGTCAAGGCAAGGGATGTTACCACGGGACACGGACAGGGCAACACCGGAAACGCCGCGGAATTCCTCCAGAACCGCCATGGTATTGTTGTCGGCGGAGACTCGCTTGAATACTGGTTGTGGAGAACCGACTGCAGTTCGAATCCATGCAGCCCCCAGGGCGGAACGTGGCATTATCCCAGAGCAGGATGGTGTCCCGGAGCGAGCGTTATTCCATGGGATACGATGATAACGACTTACATCACGCCCGGACAGAGCAAGGTTTTCTCGTATCTGCTCGACCCGTACGTCAACTACTGCCGTCCTACAAACCCCAACTGCGTAAGCGGCATCACTTGCGCCGACTGCAACTACAATTACAACGGACACACCGAGCCGTTCTACAGGATTGAAACACAGCTGATTTATTACAAGGTTAATCCGAACGTCGGCGTTATTCAGCTTAATTCTTATGTTCCGAATTATTACAATCTCGAACAGAATTTCCCGAATCCGTTCAACCCGTCAACGACAATCAGGTTTGCGGTAAAGGAAAAATCAAACGTTAAAATAAACGTGTTCGATGCGACGGGGAAACTGGTCAACACAGTCTTCAGCCGCGAACTTACGGCAGGAACGTACAAGGTTGACTTCGACGGCTCGAAATTATCCAGCGGAATATATTTCTACCGCCTCGAAGCAGTTGATTCTAAGGGAGTTAACACGATAACCAAAAAGATGGTGCTGGTGAAGTAGGGTCGGACAAACAAATATAAGTCTTTATTATTTTAACATTTAAGTAAAAGAGCCGGTGCTTTAGTCTTTGTTCTCTAAGGAAAAGGCTCTTAGCTAGATTCTAAGTTCTAGATTCTGCCTTTGAAAGCTTGCTTCTTGATTCTTGCTTCTTGATTCTTCTCTTATTTCCTTGCTAACCGCATTTATCCATAAATTTTTTGAAAATTTTTCGGTAAATTTCTTAATATTTTTTATGCAGGACTGGCTTATAGACATACTAATTACGGTACTTAAAGTTGTCGTGGTAGAACTCGTGCTTCTGACCGCGGTTGCTTACACGGTTTATGCCGAAAGAAAGGTTTCGGCGTTCGTGCAGAACAGAATCGGCCCGAACCGCGTGGGTCCGAAAGGGCTTCTCCAGCCCATCGTTGACGTCGTCAAGCTTCTGATGAAAGAGGACATCGTTCCGGCTAACGCGAACAAGTTCGTTCATTCGCTGGCCCCCGGAATTTCTATATTCGTGGCTCTTTCCACGATAGCGGTGGTTCCTTTCGGCGACAAGATTCTTATAGCGGGCAGGGAAATAAAGCTTCAGATAGCCGACGTGAACATCGGCATACTGTACGTACTCGCTCTGCTGTCACTCGGAGTTTACGGCATAACGCTGAGCGGCTGGGCTTCAAACAGCAAATACTCGCTTCTGGGCGGTCTTCGCTCATCTGCGCAGATGCTTAGTTACGAGCTCTCGATGGGGCTTTCGGTTATCGGCATTATACTTATCAACGGCTCGTTCAAACTCGATACGATCGTACAGAATCAGTACGGATGGAAATGGAACATAATACTTCAGCCGATAGGATTCATAACGTTCCTCATCGCTTCGTTCGCGGAAACAAACAGAACGCCTTTTGACCTTCCCGAAGCGGAGCAGGAACTTGTCGGCGGTTACCACACTGAATATTCAAGCATGAAGTTCGCGATGTTCTTCCTCGCCGAATACGCGGCGGTTATAGTGTCATCGTCGGTTATAACAACGCTGTTCCTCGGCGGCTGGCAGTTCCCGTACCTGCAGACTTTCGGGCTTCCGGCAATGGCGGTGAGCATCATACAGATATTGACGTTCTGCGTAAAAGTGCTGTTCATGGTCTTGTTCTTCATCTGGGTAAGGTGGACGATACCGAGGTTCAGGTACGACCAGCTGATGAGGATCGGATGGACAGTAATGCTGCCGCTGGCATTGCTCAACCTTGTGGCGACGGCTCTTGTTGTGGCATTTTTATAAAAACTTAATTTATAATGTAATGAAAAAAGCAGTTTTTGTTATTCTGTTTGCATTTTTAATCAGCGCGGTTTCAAAGGCTCAGATGTACACCGACTTCACACTCCCCGATATCGACGGCAACGACGTTACTTTAAGCAAGGTTCTTGAAAATTCAAAAGGCGTTATGGTAGGCTTCTGGGCTACATGGTGCACGCCATGCAAGGAAGAAATGAAAAAACTTCAGGAAGTTTATTCGAAGTATAAAGACCAGGGCTTTGAATATATAGCCATCAGCATAGACAACCAGAAATCTACCGCAAAGGTTAAATCTTTCATAACGGCGCAGAACTATGATTTCAAAGTATGCCTCGACCCCGAAAAGAGGATTTTCGAATCATTCGGCGGCAAGGACGAAGTGCCTTATTCGCTTATGATAAACAAGAACAAGGAAATCGTCGCGCTTCACATCGGATTCAAGACCGGCGACGAGGTCAAGATAGAAGAAGAAATAAAATCGATGCTCGGCATTAAATAGTTTTCCCCATTAAACATATAAAAATCAGGAAATGAAGAAACTTCTGACTCTTGTTTTACTGCTGCTTATCTCATCTATCGGATTTTCGCAGATTAAACTTGACGTTAAGGCTTCTCTGAACAACGTGTTCAGGTACGGAAGCGGTACGGAGAGAAACAACAATCTGGAATACGGAAAAGAATACCTTGAAAACCTTTCGGACGCGAGAATATCCGTCAACGACATCATATTCGGAGTGCGGTATGAAATCAGCAAGCCGATAGAATACGGCGTTGACTTCAAGGGCATAAAGAAAAGATTCATAGAATACAACAACGTTAAGGACGGAGTGAACGTCCGCGCCGGCGACTTCTGGGAAGTCATATCGCGCGGTCTTTCGATGAACGTTTTCGAAGACAGGACGCAGTTCTACGATACCGGCATAGACGGACTGAAAGCTTTTTATAAGCACACTTTCGGCGACAAGAACCCAGTGAAGGTCAAAGCCGAAATGTTCGGCGGACAGCTCGCATACAATGATTTCGTCGACGTTACAAGGGTCGAGGTTTACAACGTCAGAGACGGCAACTTCGAAATATCGCCTGTTAAAAACCTCAACATCGGAACCAACTATGTATACGCTTACGGCAACATCCCGTCGAGCTCCGACACGACGGCAATAAAAGCGTACATCCCCGAAGGATATTTAAGTTTCAACTATAAGAACCTTCAGCTGTTCGGCTCTTACGCGTATAAGCACGTTAACACGACGCCGAACACCTCTTATCCGGTAGCCATATCCGCCAACGGCGACGGCTTCTACGGCTCAATTTCTTACTCTATGCCGAAGATCGGCGTGACGCTTGATTATAAGAATTACAGGTTCGACCTTACAAACCCCGATAACAGGGCAGCCGACAGGCCGACAAAGATGCTTCCTTTCCAGAATCCGCCGACGGTCGTGAAAGAGCATTCCTCTACTCTTATTTCGAGAAACCCGCACGTCGTTGATTTCAACGACGAAGTCGGAGCGCAGATAGATGTGGTTTACGCGCCCAAGGAAAATCTCACATTCAACATAAACGCCGCAGTAGCTTCAAGACATTTTGATTATGCAAAGACGCTTAACGGCGGAAAACTCGTTTATACGAGAATTGACAGAAGCGGCAACTACATGCCTTCGTTCGACAAACAGTTTTCACCGTACTGGGAAGTTTACGGAGAAGGCGAATATTACGCGAGCGAGAAACTGTATACAAAGGTGGCATTCGACAGACAGAACGCCGTAACATACAATTACGTGAACCCCCTTGCCTCGGAAATCCTTAAGGTCAATACGATTCCCGTTGAAGTAAGGTATTCCCTCGACAAGACCTACACACTGAAATTCATAGTGGAAAACCAGTGGGTTGAGAACAACATCAGGGTCGGGGAAAAGAATTACATGAACAACCTGTTTGCGGTCAGCCTTTCGCGCTCGCCAAACGTCAGCGCGACTTTCAGCGCCGAGTTCACAAACGACAACGAAGAGCCTACAGGAAAGAAAAACTGGTTCATAGGAGAAGTATCATACAAATTCAATTCAGCCAATTCTCTTACGGTTTCATACGGAACCGAAAGAGGGGGTCTTAAATGCACGAACGGTATCTGCAGGTTTGTCAGACCGTTCGAAGGATTCAGACTGACCCTGAACAACAAGTTTTAACCGGCTTAATTATTAATTATCTTAATACTTTGAAAATGAAAAAAATATTTTTATATATAATAATACTTCTTGCTGCGGGAGTTTTTCTGTCCTGCGAAAGCAACGACAACCCTATAGTGAAAGGCACGTCAGACGTTAAGGCGTCGAGCAAAGTTCTCATTGAATTCTTCACTAACCACACCTGCGTTAACTGCCCAGTGCCCGGACATTATCTGGATCAGATAGACAGCCTTCAGGGAATAACGCTTAACGACACGAACGTCGTGATAATAAGGGTTCACACGACCGTAACGTCGCTGAACGATCCGTTCTACCTTTACAATACGGTTGACAATCTCGCGAGATCGACTTATTACCCCGGCGCCCTGTTATTCAACCCCTACACGGTTCTGAACGGAGTACTTCTGCCCGCGTTCAACGCCACGACATGGACGAACCAGATAGAAAGCAAGCTTAAGGTTAAGAACCAGTTCGGTCTGAACATCGTGAACAGTTACGATTCGCTCGCGGGAACAGGATCGCTGACGATCACCGTAGGACAGGTTTCCGGAACTTCCGTTTCCGACCTTAAACTGCATGCGGTTCTTACAGAAAGCAATCTTTATTACGAAGCGCCGAACGGCGAAGACTGGCACCAGAATACAATGAGAAAACTTTTCACGGGCACGGATGGTATGAGCATCAGCGTTCAGCCCGGGCAGTCTGAAACATACGTGGTATCGTACGCCATTCCTTCGGGAGTTATTGCGAAGAACTGTGATATAGTAGTGTTCGTGCAGTCTGAGTCCGCGAAAAGCGTTCTCGGTGTCGAGAAAGTAAAATTACATTAATCATAGTAAGTTATTAAAAGGATTTTAAAAATATTGCTGCTTTCCGCCTTCATGGCGGGAAGCAGATTTTTATCGGCGGGCACGGATACGCTCTATACCGTTCCCGATACGACGGACCTGAACACGTTCAACAGCATGGAGAACCTGTTCGAGAATTCGCTGGAAGAAACAGAAGACTCGAAACTCCTCGACAACGTTGAATACCTCAAAGACAACCCTATAGACCTTAACACCGCTACGCTGGAAGACCTCGAGGACATTCCGTTTATGACTTCGATTATAGCGAAGAAGATCTTAAAGTACAGGGAAGCAAACAGGTTCAAATCAAAAAGAGAGCTGCTCAAGATAGACGGAATAACAGAAGAGTATTACGAAAAGATAAAGGTCTTTGTAGTCGCAAAAAACTCAAAGACGGATTACGTTAAAGACGAATCGGGCTATGTAAAGAAAGAAAGCACAACCAGGTCAAGCAACTTATTCAATAACTTTGACATCCGCTTCAGAAGCCGTGTCCAGCAAGACCTGCAGACGAGGGCGGGTTTCGATAACGGGCAGTATCCGGGCTCAAAACAAAAAGTTTACAACCGGCTTACCGCGCTATATAACGGCAGGGATTATCAGATTGGCGGCAACGCCACGATAGAAAAGGACGCAGGCGAAACGAACTTTGCCGACTTCTCGTCCGCTTATGTTGAACTTAAAAACTGGAAGTTCGTTAAGAAAGCCGTCATCGGCGATTACGGGTTGAGTTTCGGACAGGGACTTGGACTCAGAACTTCGCTCGCTTATTCGAAAGGCAGCGATGCAGTCGACGTGATAAAGAAAGACGATCATTCGATACAGAGCTACAAATCTACGAACGAAGTACAGTTCTTCCGCGGAGCGGCAACAAACCTTTCTTTCAAAAACTACGACATATTCCTGTTCTATTCGAACAATTATTTTGACGCTTCCGTAGACACGACGCTTAACGAAATATCAAGTTTTTATTTCGACGGATACCACAGAACACTAAGCGAGCAGAACAGACAGAATACAGGCAGGGAAAAATTCGCGGGCGGGCGAATTTTCGCGGACTACGATTTTCTAAGGCTCGGCGTGACGTACTGGAACGCTTCATACACGAAAGACATAAAACCCGACGACAGCACGAGGCTCCTTTACAACTTTGCGGGCAACTCGGCCCACATGCTAAGCGTCGATTATGACTTTGTTTACAGGAACGTCAACGTCTTCGGAGAGCTTGCGAAGTCGCAGGCCAACTCTGTGGCCGGGCTCGGCGCAGTGCAGGTAAGCCTTGACAGGTTCGCGGAATTCATACTTCTTTACAGGAACTATCCCGAGAACTTCGCGCCCGTTCATTCTTTCGGTTTCGGCGAGAACAACGGAAACACATCCAACGAAAACGGGTTCTACGCGGGGCTTACTCTGAAGCCGCTTAAAGGACTTGAAGTGAACACTTACTTCGACCAGTTCAAATTCCCGTACAGAACGTATTTCAACCCGGCTCCGACGACCGGAAACGATTTCCT
>CAIKZJ010000293.1 GCA_903831845.1 uncultured Ignavibacteriota bacterium | reverse complement strand
GAAAGTTATTTCAGTGAGCATGCTGATGCTCTCGCTGTTACTTTACATTGCCGCATATGTGTTCATATACAATTACAAGAGCGCTTTCCAGTTCGAGCACATTCTCGGCGAGCTCAAGAAAGGCGACGTTCCCGATGACGTGAAGAAGTACGAGAACAAGCTCGTTTACATGGGGACAAGGTACGGCAACTGGGGTGTATCTTTCATGTTCACAGCGATGTTCATATTCATAAGCGCTGTAACGATAGCGGCCAAGCCGGGAACGTGGAATTCAATCGATAACATTTTAAAATTTCTCATATCCGTTCCTGTCTGGTCGAATTATTTTTACTTCCTTGCATCATCCGCGGCTGTAACGGGCGGCGCGGTGCTTTATTTCTTCTTCGAATGGCAGGGAGGCGTTAGGCCGGGCAATCTCGATTACGCTGCCGAGGTGAAGAAGTTCGCGATAGTAACGGCGCTTGCCGGAATACTGGTTCAGCCGCTGTTCATATTCGTGAACACTCTGCTTCTCAAGAACACTAACGCTTCTGACGGAGTTTACATGTTCGCTGGGCTCGCGCTTCTCGCGATACTAATAATAGCGAACCTTTTATACTATGTTTACAAGAACTCGGACGTCTCGATGAGCGGCGTCGTATTCTTCCTAATATTTGTACTGTTTACTTTCTCGATAGTCAAAGACCAATTGACGTTCAAGAACGCGATGAAAGAGCAGTATCTTGTACTGAGCGCGAAGGCTGAAGAACTCGCAAAGGAAAAAGCGGGTTCGATAGTACAGGTGAATGCAGCCGACGGAGAGAAGATTTACAACGAGAAGTGTATTGCCTGTCACAGGTTCGACCAGAAAGTAGTCGGTCCTCCGTATCAGGAAACAGTGCCGAAATACAGCGGCGACCTGAAGAAACTTGCCGCGTTCATATATAATCCGGTTAAGGTTAATCCCGATTACCCGGCCATGCCGAATCAGGGATTGAAACAAAAAGAAGCTGAAGCCGTGGCGAAATATATAATGGACAAGGTCGGGAAAAAGTAATAATAACCGAAAAACGAATTTGATTCCGTTTTGAACTGTGTTTTTTAGGAATATTGTTTTTTATAAACTTTATTGAATTTTTTTTGTTCTTAAGTATACGCAAATAAACTTGCAAAAGGAGAAGGGAGAACTCATGCAAGTATTAATTCGCAGGTTTTGGGATTAAATGTTTTATACATTTTGGGGACCTTTCAAAACCTGCTTTTTTTATGCCCCCGCGAAAATAGTTCAGTTTAAAAAACCTGTAAACCCCCCTCATTGTATGACGTGGCTCGGAAAACTTTAAAATACTTTTTTATAAATCTCAATATTTATTTTATCAGCACCATTCTTTTCGTTTGAACGAAACTGCCGGCTGTGATTTTATAGAAATAAACACCGGAAGCAATACCGCTGCCGTTGAACCCCGTTATATAACTTCCCGCTTTAATAAATTCGTTTACGAGAGATTTTATTTCCCTTCCAGAAACATCATAAATCCTGATTGTAACAAAACAATCATAGGGAATGTCGTAACTTATGTTTGTATTTGGGTTAAACGGATTGGGAAAATTCTGACTGAGTTTAAATTCTTTCGGGATAATTTTATCGCCCGTATTTCCTTTGTGCGGCAGGAAATCTTCGCCGGAGCCGATAGGTATACCGCCTGTTGAATCCTTCCTGTATCCCTGACATTGATCAAAATCAGAAAGTCTAGAAACGGAATCGTACATATCCACCGCCTGAACCCTGTATCTTACATTTACGAGATTATAGCATATTGGCGGGCAGGAGCCGTCAGGCAGATAAGTGCAGACTGAGTATATCTTCGGATTATTTACCGAATCCACGTATGAAGGCGTAATATTTGAATTTATATCTACAGTATCTATAACAGTGTAATGGTTTTCTGGATAAAGATAACTTTAATTCCGCATTTTCAAATTTTATTTAGTTACTACTATTTTTATTGTTTTACTTTTATCAACAGAAGATAATTTAAGGAGATATATTCCGGATGATATCTTCGCCGCCCCGTAATTAATTTCATATTCACCCCTTTCGATAAACTTCTCAAAAATTGTATCTATTTTCTTTCCCGTTATTTCAAAAAACTCTAGTTTATATCTGTTATTTTTGTTTATTTTATATATTATCTTAGTTGAATTATTAAACGGATTAGGATAATTTCGTTCGAGTTCAAAATCCGTTATAACATATTCTGAATTATTATTAATGCCAATGAGCCACTCCCCTCCGGTCGTAGTATGCATAATCTTTCCTGCACCCCCGCATCCCCAAATTATTGAGTCATTGAAGCAGTATATTGACCCCCAGAACCTCTGATCGGTCCCGGTATTCTGCCTTCGCCAGTTAAGACCCCCATCGGTAGTCTTGTAGAGGTACCCATAACTTCCCCCCACAAAACCTGTATTCGTGTTTGAGAATGCTATGGATTGCATTAAAGATGGAGGATAAGAGAATATTGAATCTAAACATAGCCAGGTATATCCAAAATCTGTGCTTCGATAATAAGGTTCACCATTTCCGATAATTGAGACTACTTGGCTGTTTACCACACTAATTTTTCTAAACTCATACCAGTGGCCATTT
>CAIKZJ010000292.1 GCA_903831845.1 uncultured Ignavibacteriota bacterium | reverse complement strand
GTGCTGTCAATATTTCCGATTTCAGTCGAAAAATTAATTTCGGAGGATGATGAGGTCATTTCCACAATTGACTTCACAGTTTCGGTAAGGCCGAGCTTGTCAAGTTCAACAGGCCTTAAATTGTGCGATATTGCCCTTACGTTCTGCAGGGCCGAAGATGAAATCTCCGATATGTTCTTTATAAATTTTACCGCTTCGGCGTTGTCCCTGTTCTGAAGCGCCAGGTTTGCGTTGTTTTTAATTATTACGAGCTCCTGCCCCAGACTGTCGTGAAGCTCCGAAGAAATTCTTTTCCTTTCATGTTCCTGCGAGTCTATAAGCTTCCGCATGAAATCTTCCTGAATCTTTTTCTCTTTTTTTATTGATGAATATTTTCTGTTCATACCGTATCCGACAAATCCGATAAATACCGCCGCTGCTAAGAACCTGAACCAGAGTCTCTGCCACCACGGCGGAATTATTGTAATAGAAAGTGACAATGAACTCTCGTTCCATATCCTGTCCCTGTTAGTCGATTTTACCCTGAATGTGTAATTTCCCGGTTCGACGTTTGTATAATTTGCAGATTTTCCGTTAAGGACGTAATTCCACTTTTTATCAACCCCTTCCAAAATGTACGCGTATTCTATCTTTGCGGGATTCGTGTACTCAAGCGCTGAATATTCAATAGTAAAGAAATTATCCCTGTAGGATAGTTCCACTTCCTTCGTCTCCGTAATTGAAACGGGCAGTTCGGCTTCCTTGTTGAAAACCCTGAAGGAAGTCAGCGCCAGGGGAGGAAATGTCCTGCATTCTGCTATTTCATCCGGATTGAATACGTTAAATCCGTTGATACCCCCGAAATAAAATTCTCCGGTACCGGATCTGAAGAAACAGTTCTGGTTAAACTCCTGAGACTGAATGCCGTCACCGGTGTTGAAATTTACAAAGGTTTCCGTGTGCGGGTCGAATCTTGAAAGGCCTCTGTTTGTGCTTATCCAGAAATAACCCTTTTTGTCTTCAAGAAATCCGTACAATCCGTTATCCGGCAGGCCGTCATTCACGGTGTAGTGCCTGAAAACGTTTTCCTTTATGTCATACCTTGAAAGTCCGCCGCCGTAAGTCGCTATCCAGTATATTCCGCTTTTATCCTGGTGTATGAAGGTGACTATGTTTACGGCCAGGCTGTTCGAGTCTTTGAGATTGTTGTGGTAATTGGTGAACTTTCCTGTTTTTATGTCAAGCTTATCCATACCCGTAGTCCATGTTCCGATCCAGAGGTTGTCATCATTATCAAAGTTTATGTTCCAAATGCTGTTGGAGCTTATGCTGTTGGCATCAGCTTCGTTATGTTTGTACGTCGTCACGCTCGTTCTGCCTTTATCGAACATTTTCAGGCCGTCCGAGTATGTTCCCATCCATAATTGTCCGTTCCTGTCTTCGGTTATGCACGTGACGTTTGAAAGTTTTTGCATTGTGTCTCCGGGATGCGAATAAAAATGCCCGAAAGTTTTCTTGTTCATATCGTAATAATCCAATACGGTCGTGCCGTTTCCAAGCCAGATGATGTCTTTATGGTCTCTGTAAACGCTCCTTATTGCGTTGTTGCTTATTCCGTTCTTCAATCCCGGAACATATTCGATGTTTCTGAAATTTTTCGAGGCCGGATTGAATATGCTCAGTCCTTTCCTGTGCGCAATCCAGACATTGTTTTCATCGTCCTCGCAGAACGACCAGACAATATTATCGAGAAGCGAATTCCTGTCGTTCGGGTTGTTATAATAATGATTAAATCTCGGTTTGTCCCTGTCATAATAATAAAGACCGTATCCTTCATGACAGATCCATATAGTGCCCGTAATGTCTTTTGAAAGCGCGTATAGGCCGTCAAGTTTCGGTATCTGTGTGTTCGCCTGCACTATACGGCTGATGACGAGAGTCGCGGGGTCAATCATGCTGATATCCGCATAATAACCACCGAACCATATTTTCCCGTCATCATCCTGTGTAATTCCCATTATTATCGGATTGTCGCTGCTGTTCTTGAATTTTTCATTTCCTATCCTGCTGAATTTGTCCGAAATTATGTTTAACCTGTTAAGTCCTTTGCCGTTCGTTCCTGCCCAGATATTACCGTCTTTATCCTCGAACAGCGCCCGGACTTCATTACCGCTAATGCTTTCGTTGTCGCCGGGAATATTCTTGTAATGCCTGAAAGTATTTCTTGATACGTCGTATTTGCTCAGCCCGCCGCTGTTTGTGCCTATCCATATATTTCCGTATCTGTCCTTGATAAGCGTCCAGATAAAGTCATCGCTGATACTGAACGGGTTGTTGGGGCTGTGCCTGAATCTCCTGAACTTTCCGGTTTTTATATCGAGGAGGTTGAGGCCTCCGTGCTGTGTTCCTATCCAAAGTCTGCCGTTGTCGTATACTATGGCCCGGATATCATTACTGCTCAAACTGTTTTCGTTTCCCGGTTCGTTTCTGTATACTTCAAACTTTCCTGTTTTCCTGTCGTATTTGTTGAGACCGTTGCTAAGCGTTCCCGCCCAGATATTGCCGTCGGAATCCTCGCACAGACACATTACCCAGTCATCGCTTATTGAATTCGAATCCTTAACGTCATGAGTAAACCATTTAAACCTTGTTCCGTCGAAACGGTTAAGCCCGTTCTGGGAAGCAATCCATATGAACCCTCTCGAGTCTTTGAAGACAGCGGCAGGTCCGCTGGTTGAGAGACCGTCGTCCTTCGTGTATCGTAAAAATTTTATTTCCGCCTGAGAGTATAAGCCGGTTGCGCCAAGCAATATTGCAATAATTGCCGGACCAAGAATGCCGGCGAGGATACGGCTCGTGAATATTCCGCCCGTATTGAAAAATTTTGTTAGTGGTTTGATCATGCCCGTAAACGTAACTTAATTTTCAAAACTGTTCCTTTTAAGCCGAGCCTGCAGAATTCAGATTGAAGACCTGTTGTCCAGAGCAAATTTCAGAAGCGCGTTGCTGCCGTGTATATCAAGTTTCCTTGAAATATTTTCCCTGTGTTTTTCGACTGTTCGTGAACTGACAAATAATTCGTCGCCGATTTCCCGGCTCGATTTGGATTCCGCAATCATTTTGAGGACCTGTTTTTCAACCTTGCTTAGATTGCATATCCCCGGATGCTTCTCTTCCAGTTCGTTCCTTTTCCTGTTCCTGCTGATTAAAAGGCTTGAAATTGCCGGACTTACAAAATAATCCCCGAGAAGTACGGCTTTAATGCAGTCGATAAGTTCAGATGATGCGTTTTCTTTTAGTATGTAGCCGTATGCGCCGAGGTCCATGGCTCTGTTGAAAATCTTTTCGTTTTTGTGAGCGGTCAGAAGTATGATTTTTGTTCCGTCGAATTTTTTTCTGCCTGCCGCGAGTATCTCAAGACCGTCAAGATACGGCATTTCGATATCGAGTACCGCGACACGGGGTTTGTGTTTTTCGATAAGCTCAACCGCGTCCCTGCCGTTCTTTGCTTCTGCGGCTACCTTGTAGTCGGAGGATTCGATAATGTGTCTTAAGCCGTCCAAGAATATCGGATGGTCGTCGGCTATGACTATATCAATGCAGTTATCCATATGCAATTTCGTTACTTTTTGAAACTACATTAAATAATGTATATGAATTTAAACGAGGTTTTGTAACCCGGGACGGATTATCAAATCTGATTGAAATGGTTGAAGAAAATTCCCCTGATACCCTTAAGGGAAAATAATTTTATTATAGTAAACTGTCAATAAAAAAAGCAAATCTCCCGTCAGTCAGAGGATGAAAGTCTTTTCCGGTAAAGCAGGCTTTTTTAAGACCGGCGGTTTTTTATAATTCCGTTTATAAATACTCCGTTGAATACGAGAAAATATGACATGAAAGGCATTGAATATCTTGCATAGCTTAAGGTCAGAAAAAATACAAGAAAATAACCCGCCAGCGTAAAAAGTATGATGTCCGTAGCGGGTTTCTGATTTTTGTATATTCTTTTTATTGATATTAAGGTCGTTATTACAAGAAAAGAATTTACCGCAAGAAGCAGGTACGTCTCAAAAGAGTTGGATGTCAGGGATATAAACAAAACAGGCGAAGTAACACGCAGCAGAACAGACCTGAAGAGATTGTCTTTCGTGAAATTCAAAGCTATTTCAGGTTCCGTGCCGTCCGGGTTTGACTTTCGGTATTCCTTCAGCCATTCCTTGAAATAATTATCGCAGATTATATAGTTTGATTTTTCGTTGCTCGTCGCAAGCAATTCTTCAGTCGTCCCGAGGTTGATTTCTCCGCTTTCCAGCATCGCGTCGTAAATGTATACCCGCGACATGATATCGGTAAAACCGTAAGAAAAGTTTTCGCCGTCTTTCTGTCTCGTAAGAGACTGAAATGCAAAGTATGATGACAATGCAACAAACAGAATCAGCAGCACGCTGATTAACTCACGGGCGCTTTTTTTATACATGATTACATGAACAATCATAGCCGCCGGAATCAGGAAGAATACAGGTTTTACCGTCATTCCAAGCAGTATCGAAAGGGCGGCAAGGAGCGCATACCTTAATTCAGCAGTTTCAATGAAAAGCTTGTACGATAGAATAATTGCCCCGAGAAAGAAAGCTGTGTATACTTCCGGCGTGTTCTTAATCGTAAAATGAATATATAACGGATTGAAAACAGAAATAAACAGTCCCCAGAACAACTGCTCGCGGTTTAATATACCGGAAAATATACGTGATGCGAAATAAAGTATTCCGTAAGTCGTTATCATTGTAACGGCTATTCTCAAGTAAGGATGTAAGACTTCCGGGAAAATGTTAAAAGCCGAAAACAGCAGGTAAAGACCGGGACCGCGCGACTGGTGGAGCAAGGTGCTTTTGCCCTGGTAAAAAAGCTTTCCTATCGTATAATAGCCATCGTCAGTAATGAAGAAGTCAGGATTTTTCTGAAGAACAAATACGTAAAACACCGTGAATAATATCATGAATACCGAATACAAATAAAAAACGGAGTTGAATCCGGAATTAACTAATCTTTCATAAATGTTTTTTATTGCACTTCTGCTCAATTACCCGATTTTATAATTAATAAATAAGATTTGACCGTATTTATTAATGAAAATATAACCTTTTACATGATACTTCAAGTTATATAAAAGTATTAACACGTGACGCAGTTAATATACTTCTTTTTTACAAAATTCAGCTTTCGAAATATTTTTTTGAGATGTTTTTCTCAAAATGAGACTTCAGAAATATTGAAATATTCAAATTATCGAAGAAATATACAATATTTATTTGGTACGTTGTTTGTATATAATTATTGGAAAACTTAAAATGAGAGGGTAAAAAATGAAAAAAGGAAATTATACAAAATTCGACATCAGCTTCTTAGTGATCGTGAGCTTATTGTTTACGATGCTGGTTGCCGGATTCATAGTAAAATAGATTAGGTAAAAATTAAGCCAGGGGAGTTAAAACAATGAAAAACCAAGATTACACAAAATTCGACGTAAGTTTCTTCGTGATAGTGGGCTTATTATTCACGATGCTCGTTGCTGGCTTAGCAGCCTGATATTTTAGCAGAGAATAAATTAAAATTCAACACTCTAAGTGAGAGCCGGGAAGCAAGTTCTTCCGGCTTTATTCATTTGTCGCGAGGCTGTAATTATCACGCGGAATATCATCTTGTTTGCTTCTCCTTTATCCGATTGCTTTTGTCTCGCATATATGCCTTAGACTTTTTCAGGCATACTATCAAATACTGCTCATTTCCCGTATCACAGTTTATTTTACTAAAACCATTTTTATGCAGCCGGAGTATTCACCGGCGTTTATTTTGCATAAATAAAGACCGCCGGTATTCCCGGCGCCGTTCCATTTTATTTCATGATTTCCCCCGGGTATGCTCCCGTTCACAAGTACTTCTATCATTTTCCCGGTTATGTCATAAATTGCAACGGTGACATTCGATGTCTTCTGTGTCGTAAAACTGATAACGGTAGTCGGGTTGAAAGGATTTGGATAGTTGCCAATAACTGAAAACCCTGAAGGGACAGTGGAACCGGTATTGTTTATTCCCGTGGAAAAGGCAGTTCTTACAAGTCTCACGTAATTGTTGATTCTTATCACGTCACCCTGCGGGCCGAGTCCGTATACAGGCTGACCGTTCTGGTTATAGCCGAGAAAATATGATGTATAGCTGCCGCTTTTCGGATCGCTTCTCTGTGCTCCGGCGCCGTGAACGTCGTACAGAGTATAATACGAAGACCCCGGAGGAATTTTCATCCAGCCTAAAGCTTCTCCGAAACAAACGTACACCCCGCCCATGTTGTCCTTGTGAGTTGTGTTTGACCAGAAAAAAGGCCAGTTCGGATTTCCGGCTTCATCGTTTATCTGCGAAATATTGAATACAGGATTAATCGCCGCGGAATTCGTATAATCTTTACATCTTGTATAATCTACAATACTCTGCAGTTCTTTTGCCGTCGGAAGTCTCCAGTCGTTGTGACCGAGATAATTTGAAGCGTTTTTTGACTGCGCCCATGCAAGCGCGCTCTGCCAGTTCATGCCGTATCTGCTGTCATTCTTTGTCCACATAAGTCCTGTCGCATTGTCGGTTACGGTGCTGTCGCCGTTATCCGTAAAACTGTTAATTCCGTAATTCGTATTGCCTCTTACGAACCTGACGTAGAGTCTGTATTTTACCGTGTTACCGGTTCCGGGCTGATACTGGGGATAGCCCTTTATTCTTCCGTCCACGAAGTTGACTCCGAGTATTGTGGAATCGGCAACCATTGTGAGTCCTTTATATTTTGTGGATGACCAGTCCTGTGCGTCGATGACACGTTCTCCTAAAGTCGTATCGCCGGTTTTCCATCCGAAGTAACTGGTATCGATATACGGTATGCATGATGTAGAATTAACGCCTGATTTCCCGTTGAAGTTAATGAGAGAATATAGTTCTTTTATTGAGGGGACCCTCCAGTCGTTATGTCCTCCCGTAATGCACTGTGCAGCCATAATAAATGCGCTGTCCCATGACATTTTGCTTCCCCTTGACTTTATCCAGGTTAGTCCGGTGTTGAGGTCGGTTACAGTTCCGTCTCCGTTATTCTGGTAAGAAGGCGTGATTCCCTGGCCCTGTCCGTAAAAGGGTTCGGATGGAAGTACAGGACAGCTTATGACGGCCGTATTGTTATAACAGACGTTAACGCCTGTGCCTGTAACTGTATAGTTCCCGCTGCGGAAAAAACCACCTGCTAATGAACCTGCAGTGACTATAAATACAAATATGTATTCTATGTATTTTCTGTATTTTTTCATCTTTTTCCCTTCTGCTTTTACAGTAATAGATGATTATTTTTTTGAAAACCTGCGGGCAGTTTTTCAGATTTGTTTTTCTGTGATAACTGAAATTCTTCCGTTTCTATCTTCAGGGAAGTTATTTCAAAAAATCAATTTACGAAAAGATTAATGCATTTTAATGCGGAAAAAACTATCCTTTCCGTTCTTCCCGCAGTATTATTTCAACAGATTTAAAACTGACCGTGCAATTTCAATGATTTAAATCCATGATTATTTCTTTTTTTTTCTTTGTGTGCAAGGATATATATGGAATACTTTTCATCGATTTGCTATTATTCTGAAAATTACATCCTTAACGATGAAAAATGTCAACAGAGCCGGGAAATCTCCAAATGGTATATCCACCTCCGGAAAACCAGCGGATAAGAAAAGAAAAAAGATCAACTCAAGCAGATCAGGGGAGAATAAATTTGATGTAAAGCCGTCTATTAATTTCAGAGCGCTGCTTGAATCGACACAGGATATCATCTGGGCTGTTGACGAAAAAGGCATATTTACTTACATAAGCCCCAAAGTAAAAAAAATTCTCGGTTATTATCCTGATGAGATAATCGGTAAACCGCCGTTTTTTCTGACGCCTGACGGCAAATCGGATAAAGGCATTAAATTATTCATGGATGCCCTGAAGAAAAGAAAAGTCTTCAGAAAAATCGAATCCAGCTCATTCAACAGAAAAGGCGAGCATTTATATTTTGAAATAAGCGGCAGTCCCGTATACGGTCCGGGAGGAAAATTCGCAGGTTTTCAGGGATTCAGCCATGATGTGACTGACAGAGTTCGGGCTGAAAATGAGTTGAGGAAAAACGAAAAAATCCGGAGCACTCTGATAAAAACCTCACCCGACGGAATTTCTATCGCTTCACTCGACGGTAATCTGCAATATGCTTCGGACAAAGCTCTGCACATGTTCGGATATAAAAACATGAAGGATGTGATAGGTATTAACATTTTTGAATTCCTGGATGAAAAATACAGGGATAAAGCAAACAAACATCTTCAGAACATATTTAAAGGCATTTACTTCGGTTTTTCAGATTATCTTGCTTTAAGAAAAGACGGAACAAAATTCTGGTGCGAAATAAACGCGGAGATACTTAGAGACGAAGACGGAAAACCGATTAGTCTGTTCTTCATACAGCGTGACATAACGGAAAAGAAAAAAACCGAGGAGCAGCTTGTAGTGAATAATTTTGCTCTGAATTCCTCGCTCAGCGCGATTGGACTTGCCGACCTTGACGGTTGTATAACATACGTCAACGATGCTTATCTGAAATTCGGGGGATTTAAGAGCAGAAAAGAAATATTAGGAAAGCACATCTCTGATTTCGTAAAAGACAAAGCCCAGTTGAAGATCTTAATGGATTCACTGAAAAGCAGCGGTAAGTTCAGCGGTGAAGGAGAAATGACAAAAAAAGACGGCTCAAAGATTTATCTGTACCAGAATGTGAATTATGTTAAGTCTGAAACAGGTGAACCAATCTGCATCATGGCGTCATTTATGGATATAACAGCTAAGAAGCTTGCCGAACTTGCGATTATCGAATCAGAAGAAAAACACCGCACGCTTTATGAAAAAATGACGCAGGGTGTAATTTATCATGATTCCGCCGGGCGGATTATTTCAGCTAACCCGTCAGCCATGAGGATTCTCGGAATAACATTCGACAGGATGAAAGGCAAGAGAACCAAAGGCAAAGGATGGAAAACAATAAAAGAAGACGGAACAATACTTACAGACGACGAGCAGCCGGTAATAGTATCTCTGAAAAGCGGAAAACAATCGAAGGCGGTAATCGGTTTGTATAATCCGGACATTAAAAAATATATATGGATTAATGTAATATCAGTACCGCAGTTCAGGCAGGGCGAGAAAAAACCTTACCAGGTTATAACTACGATTGAAGATGTTTCAGCGCAGATAGATAATAAGAAGCTGCAGGCAAAGCTGAACGAGCAGATAAAGGTTTATGCGGCGCAGCTTGAGCAGGAAGTCAAATCAAGAACCGCGGAAATCGAGTCATTGATGAGTTTCAACAGCGCAATCATAGACAACGCCGATATTGCGATTGTTTCGACCGACAGAAACGGCACGATTGTTACGTTCAACCACGCCGCAGAACACATGCTCGGATACAAATCTGAAAATGTAACGGGAAAAATGTCTGTAATGAAACTTTATGACGAGCAGATTATAAAGCGCAGTTTTAACGAGCTTGGGTTAGGGGCTTACAAAAGGGCGGGTTTCAAATACGAAAATTACATGACGAATGTTCTCAAGAAGCGTCCCGGTAATTTTGAGTGGTCTTTAAAGACAAAAGAAGGAAATAACGTGCCGGTGCTATTGTCGTTGAAAATGCTCAGGGATTCGAAGAACGAAATTATTGGCTATGTCGGTGTGGGGGTCGACATATCAAGGAGGATTGAAGCCGAAAAAGCGCTAAGGGAAAGCGAAGAGCGTTTTCAGAAGATGTTTCATGAACACGAAGCGGTTATGCTGCTCGTCGACCCGGTTAACGGTGAAATAGTGGAGGCGAACAAATCCGCGGCAAGATTTTACGGTTACGATTTTTCCGTTAAAGGAAAGTACGGAATAAACAATCTAAATGTATTGTCGAAGGAACAGATAGCGGAAGAGATGACAAGGGCTGCTGCGCAAAGGTACAACTATTTTGTGTTTCCGCATAAACTTGCGTCGGGGGAAATAAGGACAGTAGAGGTGCATTCGTCACCCGTGGAAATTAACGGACGTAAACTTCTCTTTTCGGTTATTCATGATATAACTGAAAGAAAATTCGCGGAAGAAGCTCTTAAGAAGAGCGAGAATGAAAACCGAGCTATAATACGGGCCGTTCCCGATATGCTTTTCAGGATACACAGGGACGGAACATACCTCGAAACGTATACTTCCGATCAATCCGCATTCTATGTTCCGCCCGAACTGTTTCTCGGCAAGAAAATAGATGAAGTCCTGCCCGAATTCCATGCCGCGCTGGCACTGGGGGCTCTTTATAAGGCGTTCGTCACTTCAGATATAGTGGCATACGAATATGAACTTCCGATAAAGGGTGTAAGCAGGTACTTCGAAAACAGGATAATAGCAATTTCCGATACGGAAGCTCTTTCAATAATACGTGATATCTCCGACCGCAAGAAAACAGAAGCGGCGCTGCTTGAGTCGGAAAGCAAATACAGAAACCTGCATGAAAGTATGATGGACGGTTATGTTATGATCGACCTCGACGGCACTATTCTTGAATTTAACGAATCCTACAGAAAGCTAACCGGTTATTCAGAGAAGGAACTGAAAAATCTGAATTTCAGGGTACTTACACCGCCGAAGTGGTATGAAATGGAGGACAAAATAATAAATGAGCAGGTTATTAAGAGAGGTTATTCGGATGTTTTTGAAAAAGAATATATAAGAAAAGACGGTAGCCTTTGCAGCATTGAGATAAGCGCTTTTCTCCTAAGGGACAATTCAGGAGGAAAAGACCGCGCATGGGCTATTGTCAGGGACATAAGCGAAAGAAAAAAAATCGAAGCAGCGCTCAGGCTTCAGAGCGAGGCGTTCGAGTCGTTCGTGAATCCAGTCGTCATTACCGACATAAATGCGAACATACAATGGGTGAATCCGGCATTCACTAAACTGACCGGATATACAAAAGAGGAAGCGATAGGGAAGAATACAAGTATACTGAAATCGGGCATGCACGACATCGCATTTTACATGCATATGTGGGATACGATCCTCTCGGGGCATTACTGGACAGGTGAGATGATAAATAAGCGCAAGGACGGTTCGCTCTATTACGAGGAAAATACAATCACTCCGGTAAAAGACCTCAGCGGAAACATAGTGAATTTTATAGCTGTTAAAAACGACATTACCGGAAAAAAGGAAATGGAAAAAGCCCTGAGGGAAAGCGACGAGAGGTGGCAGTTCGCTCTTGAAGGGTCGGGCGACGGCGTCTGGGACTGGAATACGGAAACTAACAAAATATACGTATCTCCGCAGTGGAAAAGGACTCTCGGATACGAAGAACAGGAATCCATAAGCGAACTTGCTGATATTACAAAACTGCTTCATTCCGGTGACCGTGATGTAATGATAAACAAGCTGAACGAGTATTCCAGGAACAAAACCGATCTGCTGACGAATGAGCACAGAATGCTCTGCAAGGACGGAACATATAAATGGGTTCTTATACGCGGCAAGGGTGTGGAAAAAAACAGCATAGGCCATTTTACCAGGATAATCGGAACACAGTCAGATATCACGCAGCGTAAAATGGCGGAAGACCAGCTTCTTAAAAACCTCGACAAGGAAAAGGAGCTGAACGAACTGAAATCAAGGTTCATATCCATGGCTTCTCATGAATTCCGGACTCCGCTGGCTTCAATACTGCTTATCAGCGATGCTTTGGACTCTTACTGGAAAGATTTCAGCCCTGAACAGGTAAAAACTAAACTTCAGAATATAAAGGAGCGTGTAATACATCTTACTGAAATAGTAAACGATGTTCTTCATTTATCAAAAATACAAAGCGGGAAGATAGAATTTTCTCCCGAAAGAATCGAACTGGTCGAGGAATGCAGAAAATCCATAGACGGGTTCAATGATGACGCCTCTCTGGCGAATAAAATTGAATTTAATTGCAGCCGCAGCAGTTTGCATATTTATATGGATCAGCGGCTGATTAATCAGATACTGAACAATCTGATATCCAACGCCATAAAATATTCGCCTGTCAGTCCGAGAGTGAAAATAAATCTGGAGGAAAGTGACGATGAAATCATCCTTTCTGTGAGCGATAACGGTATCGGTATTCCGGAAAACGATAAAAAGTATATTTTTGACGCTTTCTACCGCGCTTCAAACGCTAAACTTATTCAGGGTAACGGTCTGGGCCTGAACATTATAAAAGAATCGCTTAATACCCAGGGGGGCGATATAACTTTTAAATCACAGGCAGAAAAGGGGACAACGTTCTACGTTCACCTTCCAAAGGAAATTTTTTTATACAAAAATAATTAATGAATAAAATTCTTATAATAGAGGATGAAGAAAGTCTCAGATCTGAGATCTCGGAAATTCTGAAGCTTGAAGGTTATGACGTAACGGCAGCAGGTGACGGGAAGGAAGGCTTTGCGAAAGCGGTCGAGAAGGGCCCCGACCTTATTCTGTGCGATATAATGATGCCCGAAATGGACGGCACTGAAGTGCTTTTTCACCTTCGCGAGAACGAGAACACCAGAACTATCCCGTTTATATTCATTACCGCTCTGGCCGAAAGGAGCGATTTCAGAAAAGGAATGGAACTCGGGGCGGAGGATTATCTTACCAAGCCGTTCACCAGAAACGAGCTCCTTAGCGCTATTAAAGTCAGGCTTGGAAAAAAAGAACAGATCGAGAAAAAGTCGGAAGAAGAAATGAACAGGTTAAGGAATAACATAATCTCCCATATACCGCATGAATTGCTGACCCCTTTAAACGGAATTTACGGTTTCGGCGAACTTCTTCGCGATTACACTGACACATTAAGCGCCGATGAAATAAAAACATTCGGCAACAATATATGCATGAGCGCTAACAGGCTTCATTCGCTTATTAAGAAATACCTTATTTACGTTCGACTTGAGTCGATGCTTGCCGAAAGTCTGAACGCGCCGCCGATCACCGACCTTAAATCTTTGATTACAAAACTTACCCGCGTCGTCGCGATAAAGCACAACAGAGCGGAGGATCTGGTTCTTAATCTTGAAGACTCCAGGGTTTTTATGGACAATGAAGAGTTTTCGATAATTATCGAAGAGCTTACCGACAACGCATTCAAATTTTCAAAACCGAACTGTCCCGTTAATGTCTCGTGCAAAAACAAAGTCGACGCAACAGAGATAATAATCCAGGACAGGGGCAGAGGATTTCAGGAAGGCGCAGAAAACCGGATAGGAGCTTTCATGCAGTTCGACCGTAATGAATTCGAACAGCAGGGGTCCGGACTGGGGCTTGTTCTTTCACAGCGGATCGTGAATATTTACGGCGGGAGCATGAAAATTGAATCCTCGAATGAGGGTACAAAGGTTAATATAAAACTTCCGGTTCTGGTTAAGAAATAGAGCCTTGTTGCCAGAATTCCGCCTAACTTATTGTAAAACAAACACCTTAATCCTGATGCGCGGGTTGGGACTTTTTAAGCGATTAAATACCTAATAACCTTGAATAAATACACTAATTTTATTACTTTTATTGTTTTGAAAGTTAAAGATACACACGATTTATGAAAAAGAATGTTCATCCGAAATATTACAAGTGCAACGTAATCTGCAATTGCGGAGAAAACCGCGGAGTATTGTTTACGACCCGTTCAACCGTACCCGAAATCAAGGTTGAAATCTGTTCTTTATGCCATCCGTTTTTCACCGGTACACAGAAGATCGTCGATACCGCGGGACGCGTAGAGAAATACCTTAAGAAATACGGAAAGACAAAGAAAACGGAAGCTTAATAAGTTCTATAATTTTTAAAGCCGGCCTAATTAAATTGATTAATCAGGCTGGCTTTTTTATTTTATGATAATTAAACCGGCGGTCATGCATTACATTATTTTTGAGGATACAAAGCACGGGAACCTATACCCTCTGAATGTTCTGAGAAATTCCATGGATATCAAGGCTGGAATATTCTCGATAAAGGAAAGAATTATGAATTACCTGCCACTCGATTCCGTTGTTACTTTTCTTGTCAGGGAAGAAATGCATGACATGACAAAAGCATTAAACCCGAATCCTGTGAACGTTATCCCCGAAGGCGATTCTGTCTTCCTGAACGGCAGGACCGTTTTCTCGCACAGGTTCATTAAGTGGATTACCGAAGACATGTCTCCGGACACAAAGGTGGAGCATGACGGCACTGTTGTAGCGGCAAAACTGTCATCAGGAACCGCAGGAAATATTCTCAAAGACGTAAAATATCCTGTTGACAACGCTGTTTTCGCGGATCTGCGCAACATAAACAACCTTAATTTCAATTTCGAGAATATATTTGATATTATCAATTATCCCTGGGACATTATACGGCTTTTCGATTTCAACCTTGCATATGATCTGAGCTATCTGCTCGATAAGGCAAAAGGGTTTGAAAAGAATCCGGATGTTTCACAGGATAACGAGAACAATTACGTCAGTCCGACCGCTAAAGTATACCCGGGCGTAATATTCGATACGGGAAGCGGAGAGATATACATAGACGACAATGCAGTCGTCGAACCGCTCTCATACATCAAGGGACCCGTTTACATAGGCAAGCACGCGCTCGTAAAATCCGGTTCAAGAATATACGGACCCTGCTCGATAGGCTGGGGCTCTAAAGTATCGGGTGAAATATCCGGTTCGCTTTTTCATTCATGCGTTAACAAGCAGCATGACGGATTTATCGGAAACACATACGCATGCCCGTTTGTAAATTTCGGCGCTGACACTGTAACGAGCAACCTCAAGAATAATTACTCCAAAGTCCGCATGAGTTTCATGGGCGAGTCCGTAAACACAGGCATGCAGTTTCTGGGAAGCCTTATTGGCGACCATTCGAAATTCGGGATAAACACGATGCTGAATACCGGAACAGTCTGCGGTGTTTTTGCTAACGTTGCCGGCGGCGGATTTCCGGATAAGAACATCGGTTCTTTTTCATGGAACATTCTGGGCTCGCAGCCCGTTAAGTACAAGTTTAACGAAGCCGTCGAAACCGCGCGCATCGTAATGAAACGCCGCGGAATAGAGATGAAGGAGGAATACATTTCCCTTCTTAAGAAGATATATTAACCGGCTTTTACAAAATCTACTACTTCTTCTATCACACGCTCGAGCGCATCTGACATTCCCTCATAAGGATGAACGGCGCCGAACGTATGACCCGTGTTTTCCAGTATAATTAATTTTGTGCGGTTCTTATCGCTGAATTCGTAAAGGGTTTCCGCTTCTTTAGCGTCAACTGCCTGGTCTTCCTTGCCGTGAATAATGAGAACCGGAATCCGGAGTTCCGATATCGCGTTCTTTATATTCAGCCTTTCTGCGTTGTTCTCGATATCTTCAAGAAGCGTAACGTTCATCCTCATCTTCTGCTTAGTGCGCGTGTTCAGCGCCTCGACGAATCCTTTTTCCCTCCACATTCTTTTTGTCTCTTCGCCGTACCTGTTGAATTCCGAAACAGAGGCAAGCGCTGCCAGTTTCTTTATCCTTCTGTCTTCGGCGGATTTCAGTATCGCAATGCCGCCTCCCCGTGAATGTCCTGCAAGAGTCAGATTCTCAAAATCGTAATTGTAATTATGCTTCTCCTTTTCGAGAAAATCCAGAACCTCGCCGAGGTCATCAAGCTCCGAAGAAAAAGTGCTTTCGGCAAATAAGTCAAGCCTGTCGAAATCCACCGGATTGTCCTTCGTGTTGTCCATGCCGTTCAGCGAAAAATTAAACGATACCGTGAAAAATCCCGCGTCGGCGAATCTGTCCATTATGTACGGAAAGGAACCCCAGTCCTTGAACCCCTTGAATCCGTGGCAGAATACAAGCAAAGGAAGTTTTACAGATGCATTTTCCGCAAACCGCAGATCGATATTTATTATGCGCCCGTTCTTGTTTTTGATTTTAATATTTTTCATTTAATTCGTATTTTATCCTGATTTAACGATTACAAATTAAAAACATCAGAGATGGAAGAAAAGTTAATTAATTTTATCAGAAGTGAATACCTTAGCGATGAAGATGTCGAAATCACACCAGACACAAAACTGATTTCAAGCGGACTTATTGATTCGTTCTCGCTCGTTTCCCTTCAGACATATATCGAGAGGGAGTTCGGAAAGAGAATCCCGGCACCGAGAATAACAGCCGAGTCATTCGATACCGTGAGGCAGATGATCGAGATAATAAATCAGTTCTGATAAATGCGTCTCCTGACACTTTTCATATCATTCCTGCTTTTCTCGCTTCTGATCTACTGGACGCTTCCGAATCAGAAATCGAGAACCGTTTTTCTGGGACTGGCAAGCCTTATTTTTATTCTTCTGGCCGATAAACTCGCCGGAAGGATAACAGCAGTGCTGACAGTCTACACCTATTTCTTTTCAGTGGTAATTGAAAATTCAAAGCATAAATCCTTATACCATAAAATATCCGTAACAGGTATTGTCCTTCTGCTTGCGTTTTTTAAGTACATCGGTTTCCTTGACGGGTACATTCACGGAGTCGCTTCATATTTTTCAAGCGTACCCGCCGGTTCTTTCGAGAAAATTCTTGTTCCTCTTGGTTTATCGTACATCACTTTCAGATACATCAGCTATCTTACCGACATATACTGGGGAATAAATAAAAAGACTGACATTTACACACTGCTGTTTTACGGAGGACTGTTCACTACTTTTCTTTCAGGACCCATAGACAGGTTCGAGAGACTGGAGAAGCAGATAAGTGTATTCCGGATAAATTTCAGCCCGGATTTTCTTTACGAAGGTTTTGAAAGAATAACGTTCGGTCTGTTCAAGAAATTTGTAATAGCCGACTGGATAGGATATCTAATCAGCACGGTGAGCGGCGGCAGCGAAACTCTTGCAGTCAAGGCTATCGTTCTCTTCGGATTTTCAATCCAGCTGTACCTGGATTTTGCGGGCTACAGCGATATAGCAATCGGCGCATCGCGGCTTTTCGGACTCCGCATAATGGAAAATTTCAACAGCCCGTACACTAAACCCAACATATCGCAGTTCTGGAGAAGCTGGCATATCTCTTTGTCGGACTGGATCCGTGACTATGTTTTCTTCCCGCTGTCTAAGTTCAGCGAAAAGAAAATATGGCTCATGGTTTTTGTGCCG
>CAIKZJ010000291.1 GCA_903831845.1 uncultured Ignavibacteriota bacterium | reverse complement strand
GCCTTCGGCTGAAGTGAAAAAAGCCAGACGGAAGACCGTTTGGCTCGAAGTACGCCCGGGACGATTCGAACGTCCGACCCGCAGGTATTTGGTTGTTTGCCTTCGGCTGAAGTGAAAAAAGCCAAACGGAAGACCGTTTGGCTCGAAGTACGCCCGGGACGATTCGAACGTCCGACCCACAGCTTAGAAGGCTGTTGCTCTATCCGACTGAGCTACGGGCGCATATTACAGTTTTGCAAAATAATCAAGACGGGGAAAATATTCAATCTAAAACTGAATACCAAAGCACAAATTAAAAGAAAATCTTCATAAGATGAGCGTAAGTAAATTAATTTATTCTATTCAAGAGGTTAACACAAAAAAATAATAATTATAAGAATTTTTTTATACAATATATGTAAAAAATTCTTTATACAGGAAGAAAAATCACGTATTGAAGAGCCATCCGGACCTGAAGCGGTATTCATTAGGTATACTAAAAGATAAATTCAATTCTATCTGTGCAACTATAATATAAATATGATAAATAAGCCTATATTGGTAAAGAGAAACCGATATAATATAAAAAAACGAAATAAGGATATTCTCTTTTTAAAACTTTGTGCTTCAATTTGAGAATCGCTGAATACAAAACATGCAAAAATCTGTTAAAAAACGGGGTTGAAAACGGGCATAATTATTGCTTGGAGAATAAATATAATCAAAAACGGGGGTTAATATGAAAAAGTCCTTACTGTATTTTCCGCTTTTAGTCTTTTTGGTTTTCATACTGAAAAGCTGTACTTACGAGAATCCGACATCGGTTGGCGACAACCAGTTAAATGAACCGGGGACAGTGCAGACAGATGAATACACCGAAAAGATATTCATCGCAAACATTATCCTATCAGACAACACAGTGGTCGGCAGTCTGGGTGTTTTCAAGCAGCTTGACAGATTAAGCTTCGAATTCAACATCAACGGCCCCAAGTATGTAAAGAACCTGCATTTCGGATATTCATTACTTACTATGGCTCTTCCGATGTCGGGAAATTGTCCGAACGTGACGAATTTCCAGATTCACAAGACAAATCTGCCCGTAGGCACCAGGAAATACGTTTTAAACCTGCCTAAATCGATCTTCACTGTTTTGCCGAGGGATACGTACACATTGTACGGAGCGGCGGAACTGGAACTTGAAACCACAGCGGATCATCCTGATTGCACTTACGCCTGGGTTGCGGGTTCGAATTTTCCAAACTGCGGTTCGTTTGCAAAGTATTTCCTTATGAAAGAGATTTCATGGTATCCGAAACCTCTTCCGTAAAGTGTTCCGTTTCAAGAAAAAAAAATCCCGTTCAGGAACGGGATTTTTTTTATCCAAAACTTTTATTGTTTTAAAGATCCTGCAGAGCCGTATCTTCTTCTTTTGATTTTCTGTGGAATTTTTCTTCGAATATAGTATATAGTACGGGCACGAAAACAAGCGTCAGGAACGTAGAAGCGGTAAGACCTCCGATGACCGCTATTGCGAGCGGAGCCTGGGATGATTCTCCGCCAATTCCTACAGCCATAGGAATAAGGCCGAGTACTGTTGCCAGCGTCGTCATAAGTATGGGACGGAGTCTTGTTCTTCCGCCTCTTCTGACGGCTTCATGAAGCTCGACTCCTTTTTTCCTTAGTCTGTTAGTGTAATCGATGAGTAGAATTCCGTTCGAAACAACAATGCCCACCATAACGATGACGCCTTCAAATGAAGTAACGGACAGCGTCGTATTGGTAAGAAAGAGCATCCAGACGACTCCTACAAATCCCAGAGGAACAGTAAACATAATGATGAATGGGTCAACGAGCGACTGGAATTGTGAAGCCATTATCATATACACGAGAATTATAGCGAGTCCGAGAGCGAGGAAAAGCGAGCTGAACGTTTTATTCTGTTGTTCTACATTTCCGCTTACCGAAACGTCGAAGCCCGGAGGAATTTCGATCTCAGCGATTTTCTGTTTTATTTCTTCAGCGACGCTTCCGAGGTCACGTCCTTCGACATTCGCCGTGACGTCTACAAGTCTCTGCTGGAATTTCCTGTCTATCTGAACAGGGGATTTCGACATCTTGATCTCGATAAGGTTACCGAGCGGAATCATCTGTCCGCTTGAAGAAAGAAGCGTCAGGGATTTAATATCGTCGAGATTGTCCCTGTAGCTTTCGTTCATCCTGACGAGAATATTATACTGGTTTCCCGTTTTCGGATCGCTGAAGAGGGAAGCAACGCTTCCGTTTATTGCAGTAGTGATTGTGTTAGCAATCTGGGCGACGCTGATGCCAAGGGCTCCGGCTTTAACCCTATCGACCGAGATTCGCGCTTCCGGGAAATTATTGTCCCTGCTAATCCTCACGTCTGTGGCTCCCTGAACAGTTTTCACGATATTGAAAATTTTCTGGGACAGCTCATTTGACTTGTCGAAGTCATAACCTAATATAGCAACATCTATCGGCGCGGATGAACCGAAGTTCAGGAGGAACTTCAGGAAACCTCCGCTGTTGACATAAATCTGCGCGCCGGGCAGGGCAAGAAGTTTCGGCCTGACCTGTTTGATAATGTCAAACACGCTGCGTTCCCTGTCTTTTGCGGGTACGAGGGAAACCTGAACGTTTCCGCTGTGGCTGCCGGAGTTGCCGCCGAAAAGGCTTCCGCTCTTAGAGCCCGGTACGCCCATATCGGATATTATGGTATTCATCTCGGGAACGTTTTCTTTGATAATGCGTTCGACATTCATAATAAACTTTTCAGTTTCCTCGACGCGGGTGCCGACCGGCATTCTCACATTAACAGTGAACTGGTTCTCGTCGGCATCCGGAAAGAATTCGGTGCCGAGAAATTTAAAAAGAATGAAAGAGAGAGCCGAAAAAAGCACGATAGAAAGTATAACTTTTTTTCTGTTGCGAAGAGCGACACCCAGGAATTTCTCATAATTCGAATCAAGTGAATCCAGAATGTGTTTTGTTTTAATCTGAAGTCTGTCTGTAAATTTCCTGGAATCCGGGTCGACTTCCCTTTCGCCGGAAAGCGCTTTATAGCAGAGCAGGGGAGTTACGGTTCTTGAGACGAAGAATGACGCAAACAGCGACACTGAAATTGTAATTACCAGCGGAATGAAAAGAAGTTTTGCAATACCGCTGAGGAAAACGACCGGCAGGAACACGATAACGGTTGTCAGTGTCGAAATGAATATCGGCGAAGCGACCTCGAGCGCTGCATCGAGAGTCGCCTGAATTTTCGAAACGTTATCCCGTTTCATCAGCGTATAATGCCTCGAAATATTCTCGAGTTCGACGATGGAGTCGTCTACAAGGCGTCCTATGCCGAGCGCGAGCCCTCCGAGAGTCATAATGTTCAGCGAAGTATCCGTAAACCTGAAGAAAATAAAAGTCACGAGTATCGAAAGCGGAATCGCGACGAATATGATAAGCGTGCTTCTTGTATTCCTGATGAAAATAATTATCACTGCAACGGCGAGCAGCGCGCCCAGCGCTCCTTCGCGCATCAGCCCTGAAATTGATTCCCTGATGTACTGGCTCTGGTCAAAGGCGGTGCTTGTTTTTACCGAAGGCGGAACATCGCGTAGTTTCTTCAGGGCGTCATTAATGTTGTTGACGACATCGACAGTATTCGAGCCGGGAGATTTCTGGACACGGAGAATCACGCCGTGGCTTCCGTTCGTCCTTATGATCTGGGTCTGTTCCATATAGGAGTCTTCGACTTTGGCGACGTCTCTCACGCGTACCGGGACATTGTTCACGGTTTTAATCGTAATATCGCCAATTGGTTCGACAACGTTGAACATGCTTTCCGTTTTAAGGGAATAATCAAAGACGCCTGTCTTGATATCGCCGGATGGCAGAATCAGGTTTGAGGCCTGAACGGCCTGAAGCACCTGCTGGACTGAAAGTCCCGCGGCTTCAACTCTGTTCCTGTCCATCACAACGTGTATTTCTCTTATCTTGCCGCCGACAACCTGGGCGAAAGCCACTCCCGGAAGGTGTTCAAGCTGCGGTTCGATTATATTATAAGCAAGGTCGTAGAGCTGTCTTTCGTCCATATCGCTGCTGAGAGCGACAGTTATAATTGGAATATTTGTAATGTCGAATTTAAGAACAAGCGGCTGCGATACTCCGTCGGGCAGCTGGTTAAGAACACGGTTGATTTTTTGTATTACATCGATGAGACCGATGTTGGTATTCGCGTCCCAGTTGAAATACAGCCTTACCTGTGAGGAGCCTTCACGCGTGCCCGACTGTATGTAACTAAGGTCGCTGGTTGAACTTACGGCCCTTTCGATAGGAACGGTTACGCTTTGCTCCATGTCGAGAGGCCCCGCGCCGCTGAAGTAGGTTATAGCGGTAACGCTCGGTATCTGAATGTTGGGCAGCATATCTATGGGCAACTGCACGAAGGATACGAGACCGAGCACGAAGATGGCAAGTGACGCCATCAGAGTACTTATCGGATATTTAAGCGCTAGTCTTGTTAGCCACATAGAATTTATTTAGTGATTTGAACTTTTGAATTGTCATTAATCAGTTCCTGTCCGACCGAAACGACGTTGTCATTTTCTTCTAAACCCGAAACTATTTCAGTTTTATTGTCTGAACTGTAACCGACCTGTACATAAACTTTTCTTGCTATATTGTCTTCCCCGACTTTATAAATGAATTTTCCCTTGTCATCATACAGCACGCACTGATTGGGAAGCATCAGTATGCCGTAATGTTTGTCGAGGAGAATCTCGATTTTTGTAAACATTCCCGGTTTGAGAAGTTTCTCCTGATTTTTCAGTCTAATCTCTGCCTGCATAGTACGTGTCGCAAGGTCCAGGGATTGCGAGATTTTCCTGAAATCGCCTTCGAAAGTCCTGTCCGGATAGGCATCGGTTCTTACGACCACATCATGTATTTCATCAATAGACGAAATATTTTTTTCAGGTATATTGACCATTATTTTAAGCGCGCTTATATCCGATAGAACAAATATCGAGTTCGACGTCGTGCTGGTCGCAGTAACGAGTGTTCCGACATCAAGCAGTCTTTTTGTAATGTACCCGCTGAACGGGGCAGTGATATTGCAGTAGTTAACCTGCAGCGACGCGTTTTTAAGGTTAGCCTGAGCGGCTTCGACCTGTGTTTCGGAGACTTTGAGCTGTGTCAGAGCGTTGTCGTAATCGCCCTGCGGAGCGAGCCCTTTTTCGAAAAGGATTTTTATTCTCTCGAGGTTAACTCTGTTATTTTCAAGGGTTGCCTGGTATTGTCTGAGCTGCGCTTCGGCAAGTTTCATCGATTGTATGAAAGTAGATTTGTCGATGACGGCGAGCAATTTTCCTTTCGTCACATAGTCACCGACATCAGCATAAATGCTCTGTATATTTCCGGTTATTCTTGAATATATATTTGCCTGCTGATTCGCCGTTATGTCGCCGGAGAGCAGCAGTTTATCGTATATGTCGCCTTTATCCGGTTTGGTTATCTTGATGTTCTGGACCTGCGTTCTCTGTTTCTGCGAAGCTTTAAGGTTTTCGATTATCCTGTAAGTCAGCAGAGAAACGAGAACTATTACAACCGCTGCCGAAGCGATTATAATTAATCTCTTTCTTTTCATAGTGTAATTTTAGCAAAAATCGCTTGTAATTAGTTAGAATACAATCCATTAATGAATATGCGTTAATAAATTAGACAACGGGTATCGTTATTGAGTTTAAGCCGTTCAAATTTTATTATTTGAATAAAAATTATATAGATACTCATTTTATATTAATGTATTTTCTTACATGTTCAAGGTGAAATTATTACTGATTACGGCGGTTTCGGTGTTTCTCGTTTACGGATGGGGGGCTACTGGCCATAAAATAATCAACAGAAAGTCCGTTTATTCGTTTCCTCAGTCAATGTCTCCGTTCAGCTGGTGGAGGGATTCGCTCGCGGCGCACGGTTCCGACGCTGACAACAGGAAAGTCCAGGACCCGACGGAGCAGTACCGTCATTACATAGATATAGACATTTACCCGGAGTTCACGGCAACCGGCAGAATTCCGCAGAATCTGGATTCTCTTATCCTGCTTCACGGAATTACATTCGTGACGACAAACGGGCTGGTTCCGTTTGCGATAATAAACTATACGGATTCAGTAAAAAGGTATTTTCAGTTCCGCAACTGGCAGGCTGCGATGCTGAAGGCCGCTGATCTGGGCCATTACGTAGGAGACGCGCATAATCCGCTTCATTGCACGCAGTATTACGACGGATGGAGCACATTCTCAAACGGGATACATTCCAGATACGAAACACAGCTCATTAACAGGGACTCGGCTTATCTCCAGTATCCGTACGACAGCGTGAGTTATGTTCAGAATATAAATAATTTCGCTTTCAACATTGTGTACCTAAGCAACAGTTACGTCGATTCGGTTTACAGGGCGGACAGCATCGCTCACGTGACTGCCGGAAGCGTATCGAGCCAGCTTTATTATCAGACATTCTGGACTTATGCGTCGGGGTTCACAAATTTAATGTTCAAGAACGCTTCGTTGAAGCTGGCGAGCCTGATATATACTGCCTGGGTAAACGCAGGAAGTCCGATACCGACATACGTTGAAAACGAGAGCGGAACTGTAAGCGGTTTTGAACTCAAGCAGAATTATCCTAATCCTTTCAATCCCGCAACGACGATTGAGTACAGTCTGAAGAAAGACGCAAACATTAAATTGACGGTGTACGACCTTCTCGGAAGGGAAGCAGAAGTTCTGTACAACGGTTTCGCAAAAGCCGGTTCGCATACTTTAAAATGGAACGCTTCAAAATATTCGAGCGGCACTTATTATTACAGGATGGACGCGGGCAGCGAGTCAGTGACGAGAAAAATGGTTCTTCAAAAATAAATTGTTAGTTTCAGATTTTTAATTGTAAATTAATAGTTTCAGCGTTTAAAGTTTTGTTTACAGCCGCAGGCGGTTATTCATAATTGAGTTTAATGTTCCGGTTTCCGCCTGCACGGGGATGATATACAGGGAGAGTTCCGGATTTGATTCCGGTTCGCGCCGGAATTACATGCCAAAATTGATATTTTTCTATAAATTAAAAATCAAACGTGAGCGTTTTAATTAAAGAAGTCAACGGAAGAAGTGATTTAAGGAAATTTATAAATTTTCCTCTGAAGTTATACGCCGGATGCGATAAATTCGTCCCGTCTTTCATGTTTGATGAAAAGGCGACATTCATACCTGAAAAAAACCCGGCATACGAATACTGCGAGTCAAAGCAATGGCTTGCGTATAGAGACGGAAAATTAGCAGGCCGGATTGCGGGCATAATAAATCACAAATACATAGACAGGTGGGGAAAGAAAGCCGCGCGTTTCGGATGGATTGATTTCATCGATGATGAAGAGGTGTCTTCGGCGCTTATTAATAAAGTTATTGAATGGGCGCGGGGATACAGTCTCGAGTACGTTCACGGGCCTCTTGGTTTTACTGATATGGATTACGAAGGCATGCTGATAGAAGGATTTGAAGAAATGGGAACGCTTCCGACGATATATAATTACCCGTATTATCCGGAACACCTTACGAAACTGGGATTCGAGAAAGAAGTTGACTGGGTCGAATTTGAGATTAAGGTACCCGAAAAAATTCCCGAGAAGGCCGAAAGGATTGCAGAAATAGTAAAGCAAAAATTAGGCATACGAGTATTCGATGCAAAGAAATCAAAGGACTTCATACCGTACGGAAAAGACCTGTTCGGGATGCTTAATAACGCATACAAGGACCTGTTCGGTTTCGTGGAGCTCACGGACAAACAGATTGACAAGTACATCAAGCAGTACATAGGTTTTGTCGTGCCGGATTACCTTAAAATACTTCTCGACAAAGACGACAGGGTGGCGGGTTTCGTTATTGCAATGCCTTCGCTGACAAAAGCACTTCAGAAATCAAAAGGCCGGTTATTCCCGACCGGTTTCATTCACATTCTTAAAGCGCTAAAGAAATCCAACAGGTACCTTGACATGTATCTCGGCGCTATCAGGCCGGACCTGCAGGGGAAAGGCGCAGACGCGCTGCTGATGACGGAACTTACACGTTCGGCGATAAAGAACGGAATAATAACGGCCGAAACGAGCATCGAGCTTGAGACGAACGTACTTGTTCAGAGCCACTGGAAATATTTTGAGAACCGGCAGCACAAGCGCAGAAGGTGTTTCATAAAGAAAATTGTCTAGGGGTCAGGGAGAGAGTCTTTCAATAATCCATTCTTCGTTTTCTTTCCTGTAACGGATTCTGTCGTGGAGCCTGTTCGGCCGCCCCTGCCAGAATTCAAATACTTCAGGTTTCAGGATATATCCGCCCCAATACGGAGGCAGGGGAATTTCGGAACTGTGGAATTTCACCAGAAAGTTCAGAAATTTTTTCACTATTGTCAGCCTGCTGTCAATGACGGAGCTTTGATGAGAAGCCCAGGCGCCTACCTTGCTTTTAAAGGGTCTTGTTCTGAAATATTTATATGATTCTTCCTGAGAGGTCTTAACCGCTTTTCCCTCGATTCTTATCTGCCGTTCCAGTTCTGACCAGAAGAACAGCATCGATGCCTGATTGTTCTCTTCGAGCTCCTTGCCTTTGCGGCTTTCATAATTTGTATAAAAATAGAATCCGGCCTCGTCAAATCCTTTCATCAGAAGCGCCCTTGCGGAAGGTCTTGACTGTTTATCCGCCGTTGCGAGTATGAACGCTGTGGGTTCGAGGATTTCGGAATGCATCGTCTCTTCGAACCATTTTTCAAATTGCCTGAAAGGATTGAGCTCAACGTCGCTTACGCTGAGCGATTTCTGTTTGTAGTTTATCCTGATGTTTTGAATCTTTTTTGAATCAATCATTTTTTATAAGAAAGCCCGTGGCCGTATTTATAGTTTTCATTAATCGTAACAGGCAGTTTGCCTTTCGGGTTTATGTCGCCGATGAGTGATTTTACTGCTGCCCTTATAGACGGCTTGCTGTCGCCGTATGCGCAGAGATAAGCCGGCACTTCGGGGAAATTGTCCATCAGGTAAGGATTTCCGAATGAGATAACAATTACCTTTTTCCCGTTGTACGTAAGGAAGTTTACATAATCGGCCTGCGATTCGTTCATAGCAACGGTACCTGTTTTCATTTTGACTTTTATAAAAAGCGGGATTATATACCAGTCGAAGTCATCCATTTTCTTGTACGCGGCTTCAAGACTTATTATATCCCCGTTTATAGCCATCGTCTTAACGACATTATTGAAAACATCTCCGGTTTGTTTCGTGAATTCTTCGTAGAAGTACTGTGTATTTTCCGGTTCGTTTCCGTAATACATGGAAAGAATAAGGCACTTATCGTTAGTCTTCTTCTTTTCAATAGGCAGCACGTCATCGTTCCTAACGAGCGTTATGGACTGGTCCGCTATTGTCTGCGACAGTTCACGCGCGTATTCGCTGTTCACAATCTGCATGACTTTGGATTCGTCAGTATATTTATTTTCGAAAAGTTTAAGCCATTCTTTTGCTTCGAGAATTTTTTTAACCGATTGTTCGATCCGTTCTTCTGTTATCTTACCGCTGTTTACGGCTTTTTCTATCGCGTCAATTGTCTTTGTTTCGCCCTGCGGCATAAGAATGAGGTCTATTCCGGCGTCAACGCATGAAAGCGCAGCCTGTTCAGTTGAAAAATATTTCGTAATACCCGACATATTAAGCGCATCGGTAACGATCAGGCCGTTGAAATTCAGCTGATTTTTCAGTATGCCGGTGACGACTGCGTTAGATAGAGACGAAGGGATATTTGGTGTCTTATCCACTTCCGGGAAGGAAATATGCGCTATCATAACGGACTTAACCCCGTTATTCACAGCATCTTTAAAGGGGACTAGTTCAACTTTATTCAACCTGTTCATATCATAATTAATTACAGGCAGGTCGTTATGAGTATCGATATCGGTATCGCCGTGGCCGGGGAAATGTTTGGCAGTAGCTATCACACCGCCGTCCTGCAGGCCGCGTATCATTTCAAGTCCCATTTCACTAACGAGTTTCGGGTCTTCGCCGAAAGAGCGCACGTTGATTATCGGGTTCTTCGGGTTGTTGTTTACATCGAGAACCGGAGAATAATTCTGATGGACTCCGAGCGCTCTGCATTCCTTTGAAATCTGGAATCCCATTTTATAAGCGAGCTCTTTATTGCGTGTCGCGCCAATTGCCATGTTATTAGGAAAAATAGAACCGTCTTCGAGGCGCATTGCTGAACCTCTCTCAAAATCCTGTGATATCAGAAGCGGTATTTCGCTGAGCGCCTGAAGTTTGTTTATAGTCCTGGCTTCCTCCAGCGCTTTTCCTTTAAAGAATATGAGTCCGCCGATTTTTTCTTCAGTGATCAGTTTCTGAAGCCTTCTGTATTCGGCGTCGTTCTCGTCCAGATAAACGCCGTCTGAATAAGATACTATCATCTGCGCGATTTTTTCGCGAAGCGACATTTTTCCGAGTAGCAGATCGGTTTTAGAAGGGTTCTGCGAATAGGAGTTATTGACTCCCTTGTCCGTGAATGAATTCACGAGAACGAAAATAAACAGGAAACCGAGGAATATTTTTTTCATAGACGAAATTTGATTCTAATTTTCTATAGTCCAAATGAAAGCGGAAAACAGATACATCTCATATTGCATTTTTTATGGATTCCCGCTTGCGCGGGAATGACAAACACCCTGATTCCGCGCTAAACGGGTAATCCGTTTAGCGGGTCAAGGGTAATATTCAAATCAAAACTTATTTCTTTTGCGCCTGCGCGGTCATCTGATCGTTCATGTTCTGGAAATACTTGAGAATTTCCAGCGGCAGGGGAATGATGAGCGTCGACGTTTTTTCGACTGCAATTTCAGTCATCACCTGCAGATAGCGGAGCTGCATTGCATTCGCGTTGCTTCCGAGAATATTTGCGGCTTCGGCGAGCTTTGACGCTGACTGGAATTCTCCTTCCGAATTGATGATCTTTGCTCTCTTGTCTCTTTCCGCCTCGGCCTGTCTTGACATTGCCCTTATCATTTCCTGCGGAAGGTCGACGTTCTTGAGTTCGACGTTCATTACCATAATACCCCACGGTTCAGTCTCATGGTCAATAAGCTCTTTCAGTTTCGCGTTTATCACATCGCGGTGCGAGAGAAGCTCGTCCATTTCGCTTTGTCCGAGAACGCTGCGAAGCGTTGTCTGGGAAACGAGAGAAGAGGCATAAATGAAGTCTTCAACCTGTATGATAGCTTTAGCCGGGTCGGTAACTCTCAGGTAAACCACAGCATTGACTTTTACCGAAACGTTGTCCTTTGTGATAATATCCTGCGAAGGCACGTCCAGAGCGAGCGTACGGAGACTTACCTTAACCATTCTGTCGAGGATAGGAACGAGAATAATGAGGCCCGGTCCTTTTATCTGCGAGAATTTTCCGAGTCTGAATATAACGCCTCTTTCGTATTCATTGAGAATACGGAATGATCTGAGAATGATAATGAAAAGAATGAACCCGATGAAAAAAAGAAAAACCACAAAAACGCTGGCGAGAGCATTCATAATTACTCCTTGTTTTTATTTTTTATTCAACTTTGCGATAATTTTCCTTAAACTCAAGCAATTTTTCAATGATAGGTTCCATTGTTCCGAACTGCATGAGTTCGAGCCGGAAAGCCCTTATATCTTTAAGCTCCCTGAAATAGCCGGAATAGTGTTTTCTGAATTCGAGGACGCCTTTCTTTTCGCCTTTAAGCTCGACAGCTGTTTTCAGATGCTCCATGCATATGTCAATTCTTTCCTCTATTGACGGTTCGGGTTCTCTGACTCCGTTTTTCAGGAAGAATTTAGACTGACGGAAAATCCATGGATTGGTGATCGCTCCCTGTCCTATCATGACTCCGTCGGGTTCGAAATTATCGAAGACGAATTTTACATCTTCCGGTGTTTTAATATTCCCGTTAAGTATAACCGGTATTTTCACTCCCGCATCTTTAATGCGTTTCACCCATGACCAGTCGGCGTCGCCTTTATTTCCCTGACCGCGCACACGGCAGTGAACAGTAAGCGCTCTGATGCCGATATCCTCCATCATTTTAGCGACATCGACTATTACGATGCTGTTCAAATCCCATCCGAGTCTTGTTTTCAGCGTTACGGGCAGACCGACATTTTTGACAACCGATTCTGCTATCCGGCCCATTTTGGGAAGGTCTTTAAGCAGACCCGCACCGGCACCGCGCAGGGCGACGTCTTTAACCCAGCAGCCGCAGTTGATGTCAATGAAATCGGGTTTCGCTTCTTCGGAAATTCTGGCGGCGTCTATCATTGAATCGATATTGCCTCCGAAAATCTGAATACCTACGGGTCTTTCTTCCGGGTAGTAGAAGAGTTTCGCGCGGGCTTTAACGGCGTCGCGAATAAGTCCTTCGGAAGAGATAAATTCAGTATAAAGAATATCAGCCCCAAGTCTTTTACATATGCGCCTGAAAGGCGGTTCAGTAACGTCTTCCATAGGAGCGAGAGCTAGCGCTTTGTCGAATATTTTATTAAAATCGGTCATACAGACAAGCGGAAAATATTAAATATGATTTTCTAAAAAAGTGCATATAGAATTATACCGGAATATTCCGATAAATATGACGATTCATCAGTTTATTTTTTGAAAAAACAGTGAAAAAATACATTTAATTTAGTATATTACATGAGTATATTAATCAATATTTATTTCCATAAATCTTTATAAATCTTAATAAGCAAAAATGAAGAAAGTTCTTCTCTCTCTCGTGATGCTTGCATTGCTATGCAACGTATCATTTTCACAGGAGGCATGGTCTACGTTTAAGCCTCCTCTCGGCGCTTACGTAAAGCTTCCGAACAATTTTGTTCCGTGGAACAATCCTAACAAGCAGACTTTTTACTACAACACTCCCGCCGGAGTAATGGCGGTAGGTCCGAATGTCAGAGTACTGCCCAATTCAAACCAGCAGGATGAAATAGTATTATGCAGCTGGACGTCGAATCCCAACGTAATGTTCGGTTCAGCGAACACTACTGTAGGGTCAACATTCGGTCAGGGCGTATATGTAACAACAAACGGCGGTGTTTCCTGGTATGGCACTGACTTAATGCCGAACGAACCGTCGTCGACGAGCGATCCTGCTCCGACAATCGACAAGAACGGAGTGTTCGTATTCACTTCATTGAATACAGTCGGAACAGCGTTCATGTACGGACAGTATTCAACGAACTACGGTGTAAACTGGTCAACTCCTTACACAATAACGAGTGTAAGTTCAGACAAGAACTTCACGGGAACTGACGATTATCCGTCAAGCCCGTATTACGGAAAATCATACACAGTTTGGAGCAACATGTCATTAGGAGCTCCTCCTATAGTAATTTCAGGGACAACAAACGGCGGTGTTTCCTGGGGCGCGGTATCGCAGATAAACACGCCTCCTTCAGGGCACTATTCACAGGGCGCAGATATCATCTGCGGTCCGGGCGGAACAGTTTTAGTAACATGGGCGGCGCCTGTCTCGGCATCACCATATACTGAAGACTTCTTCGGATTTGCCAAATCGACAAACGGCGGTTCAACATGGACAGTTACAGAAAACGCATTTGACGGAAACGGTATCAGGTCACAGTCTTACAACGGATGGGGCATCCGCGTAAATTCATTCCCGCGCATAGGCGTTGACAGGAGCGGCGGACCCTATAACGGTTATATTTATATTGTAACTTCACAGATAAACCTTGCTCCGGCAGGAAGCGATGCTGACGTAGTTATTCACCGTTCAACCGACGGCGGAACAACATGGTCATCAGGCATCAGGGTAAATCAGGATGCGTTAAGCAACGGAAAAGTGCAGTTCTTCCCGGCTATCAGAGTCGATGAGAACGGCGGCGTAAACGTTGTATATTACGACAACAGAAATTATCCTTCAGTCGGCGATTCATGCGAAACATACATGTCGCGTTCGATTGACGGCGGTCTTACATGGACTGACATAAAAGTATCGGACCACAGATGGAAAGTCGCGCCTGAACCTGGAGCGGCACCGTATATGGGTGACTATATCGGAATAACATCAGGAAACAACAAGATATGGCCTTTCTGGTTTGACAACAAATCAGGCTCGATGCAGGCATGGACTGCTCCGGTAGATATCGGACCGGCTATCTCACATACGCCTCTCGGCAACACAGAGCTTATATCGGGTAACAGAGTAGTAAACTGCACTATTACACCGGCGGGAAGCGGAATCAATCCGAGCACCGCGAAATTATACTACGCAAAGAACAGCACATCGTTCACGGCGGTATCGTTAACTAATTCAGGCGGCACGAGCTGGACGGCGAATTTGCCGCTTTCGGGTGCCGGTACATATAATTATTATCTTATTGCTTCAGACTCGGCCAGCAGGACGGCTACATCACCGTCAGGCGCGCCTGCAGTTTATTATTCATTCATAGCGGCTCCCGATACAGTGAAGCCCGTTATCACGCACACTCCTCTCGGCAACGTGCCGAAAGCGACATGGCCGGCGACAGTTACTTCGACTGTAACGGACAACATTGGCGTTGACTCGGTTTGGGTAAGATGGTACAAGAACAGCACGTCTAACGGATGGAAGCAGTTCAGGCTGACGAACACAAGCGGTTCGACATTCGCGGCGGCTTTCAATTCGACGCAGTCGGAAGTTAACTACAACGACTCAATATTCTACAGACTCGTTGCAAGAGACAATTCATCGGGTCATAACACGGATTCGACGGCTCTTTATTCGTTCAAGATAATCAACATCACGAATGCATGCGTCGGTACAGGAACGACATCTTCAAACTATCCGTTCACGACATACTGGATGGACGGAAGAACACAGATGTTATTCACGGCGGCCGAACTTAATGCAGCCGGACTCGGTTCGGGAATGCAGATAACTAAAATCGGATTCAACGTAATCTCCGCAGCGAGCCAGGTAATGAACGGATTCAACGTAAGATTCCAGTTAACTTCACAGACCTCGCTTACGGGCTGGGTAACGTCAGGATGGACGACAGGGTTCACCGGCACATATTCAGTACCCGGAACCGGCTGGCAGAACATCGACATGACAGCTCCGTATTTCACATACAACGGAACGAGCAATCTTTTAGTCGAAGTCTGCTACGACAATACGTCGTACACATCATACTCGCCCGTATATTCGACAGCGGCAGCGGGAATGACTTACGGTTATTACACCGACAACAGCGCGGGATGCACGATGACCAGCGGCGCAGTAATAGCGAACAGGCCTAACATCTGCTTCACGGTTACTTCACTGGGCGCGGGCAACAACACGAGCTTAATTCCTACAAAGTTCGAGCTCGGACAGAACTATCCTAACCCGTTCAACCCGACCACGAAGATCAATTTCGCGATTCCGAAACAGGGAATGGTGACAATGAAGATCTATGACGTGCTCGGAAGGGAAGTCAGAACTCTCGTAAACGAAGTAAAGCAGGCCGGCAACTATTCTGTCGATTTCAACGCGGCGGAATTTGCAAGCGGCGTGTACTTCTACAAGTTACAGTCAGGCGAATTCACTGACATCAAGAGAATGATACTCGTCAAGTAAGACAAGGGTAACATCAAACATATTTAGAGGCGGCTCATCACCGCCTCTTTTTTTATATTAAAATCGAATATCAAAAATAAAAAATGCATACTAAAAATTTAATATGGAGTGAAACACCGATTCATTATGATAAAGTTGTGAAGCCGTGATTCACAGCCATTGCATTGTATCAAACGACTTCGCAGCCATTGAAAATAAAAATCAAAATACATTATAAGATCCAAGCCGTTATCGCGAAAAAAAATATTTTTAAAAATGTCTTTTTGTTGGAATTTTCGAAAATTTTTATGAATTAATATTGTTACAAATAGATATACACAGTTTAATCAAAGGGTTAATAAACTAAACAAGGGGAAAAATGAAAAAAACTCTCTTACTTCTCTCAGCTTTTGCCATAGGTTTCATACTGTTTACCGGGCAGAAGTATCAGGATGACAGTCCGAAATGGAACGTAAATCCTGCAATGACAAGGCAAACGCCTGTCGGTCAGTACGACAATTTACCCAGTTATCCGAACACGAATAACTATGTAAATCCGAATACAAAGACCACTTATTACTACACGCCTCAGGGCGTTATGGCGGTAAGCCCTAACTTCAGGCTTTATCCGGACAACGCGCCTTCATCGCAAAGCGAGGTTACGATATTCGCAAGTCTCAACAATCCGAACTGGATACTTGCATCGGCGAACTTCTTCAACGGTTCGTCATTTTTCAGTACGCCGGGATACATCTCGACAAACGGCGGTTTGAACTGGTTCGGCAGGGACACATCGGTCAGCAACTACGGCGATCCGGGTCCGATCATCGACAAGAACGGAGTGTTCATGATTTCGCACATCACACTGACCGGAAGCATGGGTGCGACGTGGTCGACAAACTTCGGAACGACATGGTCGCCGACAGTAACATTCCCGGGCGCATCAACATCAGCCGATAAGAACTTATCGGGAACAAACTACGCGTCGAGCAGTCCGTATTACGGAAATTCATACACCGTCTATACGGAATTTGCGGGATCGTACGTTAACAGGATTGTGTTCACCAAAACAACAAACGGTGGACAGGCCTGGTCGTCAATAGTACCTATCAGTCCGACTCCGTCTTCAGGCCATCACCATCAGGGCTGCGACGTAACAGCGGGTCCCGAAGGTAACGTATATTCTGTATGGGCGAACTGTACTACAAACGGACAGAACTCGACAGAAGACTCTCTCGGTTTTGCAAAGTCAACGGACGGCGGCACGACGTGGACGGCAAGGAACAACGCTGCCGACATGAACGGTATCAGAGCGGCATCGTTCGGTCCCTGGGGCATCAGAGTTGCAGGTTTCCCGAGACTTGACGTCGACAAGACCGGTGGTCCGAGGAACGGCTGGATCTACGTTGTAGCATCTGAAAAGAACTTCAACGGCGGCGACGCGTCAGACGTATTCTTATGGAGATCGACAGATAAAGGCGTAACCTGGAGCGCACCCATCAGGGTAAACCAGGATGCAGCGAACGGAAAGCTTCAGTATCACGCGGCTGTTAACGTCGACGCATCAGGCGGCGTAAACGTCGTATATCATGACTGCAGAAGCTCAAACTCAAACGACTCGGTAGACACATACGTGAACCGTTCGGTTGACGGCGGCAACACATGGACAGAAATTAAGGTCAACGATGTAAAATTCAGACCCGCTCCTATTTCAGGTCTTGCGACAGGATATCAGGGCGACTATATCGGCATTACATCGGCCAACAACAAGATATTCCCGAACTGGGCTGATAACAGAATCGGTTCAAACAGATATCAGTCATGGGCGGCATACATTGATATCGGTCCTTCTATCGCGCACACACCTCTCGGAAACACCGAGCAGACGACGGGCAGCAGAGTCGTAAACTGCGTGATTACACCCGCGGGAAGCGGAATCAATCCGAGCACTGCGAAGTTATACTATGCAAAGAACAGCACATCGTTCACGGCTTTATCGTTAACGAACTCCGGCGGCACGAACTGGACAGCGAGTTTACCGCTTTCAGGAGCCGGAATATACAACTATTATCTCATAGCGACAGACTCAGCCTCCAGAACAGGCACAGCGCCTGCAGGAGCGCCTGCGAGTTATTTCAGCTTTACCGCGTCTTCGGATACAGTAAAGCCGGTTATTTCAACAACCCCGTTAACAGACGTACCGAAAGTAAACTGGCCCGCTACAGTAACAGCCAGCGTTACTGACAACATCGGCGTCGATTCAGTATGGGTAAGATGGTACAAGAACAACACCGGCACAGGCTGGAAGCAGTTCAGACTGAACTTCACGAGCGGCACGAACTATGCTGCAGCGTTCAACTCACTGCAGTCGGAAGTCGCATATAACGACTCTATATTCTACAGAATTCTTGCAAGAGACAATTCATCGGGCCACAACGCTGACTCGACAACTCTTTACAAGTTCAAAATCATCAACCAGTTCAACGCATGCGTCGGAACAGGCACGACATCATCCAACTATCCTTTCACCACCTACTGGATGGACGGAAGAACACAGATGTTATACACCGCGGCCGAACTTAACGCATCGGGCATGACAGCGGGTACCGCTATCATGAAGCTCGGATTCAACGTAATCTCTGCTTCGAACCAGTTAATGAACGGTTTCAACGTCAGGTATCAGCTGACAACCCAGACATCACTTACAGGATGGGTTACTTCAGGATGGACGACAGCGATGACAGGAACATATTCAGTTCCGGGAACCGGCTGGCAGTACATTGACATGACAGCCCCGTATTTCGTTTACAACGGAACGAGCAATCTGTTAATCGAAGTCTGCTACGATAACACATCGTATACTTCGTATTCGACAGTAAACTCGACTGCGGCGGCCAACATGACCTACGGTTATTACACCGACAACAGCGCAGGCTGCACAATGACAAGCGGCGCGGTACAGGCGAACAGGCCGAACGTCTGCTTCGTACTCACTGCGACAGGCACAGGCAACAACACCACAGTAATTCCGACAAGGTATGAACTCGGTCAGAACTATCCGAACCCGTTCAACCCCACGACAAAGATCAATTTCGCGATTCCGAAACAGGGACTCGTAACAATGAAGATCTATGACGTGCTCGGAAGAGAAGTAAGAACACTCGTAAACGAAGTGAAGCAGGCAGGTAATTACACTGTTGATTTCAACGCTTCGGAATTCTCAAGCGGCGTGTACTTCTACAAATTACAGGCAGGTGAATTTGCGGATATCAAGAGAATGATTCTCGTCAAGTAAGATAAGGGTAACATAATATATAATAAGAGGCGGCTCATCACCGCCTCTTTTTTTATATTAAAAAATAAAAAAAATATCAAAAATACATATGAAAAATTAAAATGGCATAAAGGAAAGGATATAAGCATATATAGATGAAATCCGATATATCGGTTTTTGTTTTTCATGATTTTCTACCGGCGGTTGAAGCTGCGGGCTGCAAATGTTATGTTAACGGGGCAGTCTCGATTATTTTTAATGTAAGGACAATTATAACATATTGTTAAAACATATAAATACGGTAAGTTATAAAATGACTTAATATAAAATATATTTTTACATAAATTTACTTAATATGATAAGCCTTATAAAAGAACGCACAAGGGTAACACCCGATGAAAATCAGGAGAAACTTATTCGCAGCGGGTGGGGTAATGAGACTGCGGATAATACGGAAACTTACCGTATATTATATCATTCCGAAGGTTATCTTGTGGAAGGATATATGTCGAAGCCAAAGCGGTCGGAGGGTAAACTGCCTTTGATAGTCTGGAACAGGGGAGGAGACAATGAAGACGGCAGGCTGGATGATTTCCTGGCATGCGGAATTCTGGGTGAAATCGCGTCATGGGGTTATCTTGTCATTGCTTCGCAATACAGGCAGGCGGACGAATTCGGAGGTGTAGAGGTGAACGATGTTATTAATGTACTCAAAGCCGGTATGGAGCTTGCGGAATTTGACGGTGAAAATGCCGGAGTTGAGGGATGGAGCAGGGGAGGAATGATGACATACCTGATGCTTACGAGAGTTAAATTTTTGAAATGCGCGGTGTCCGTATCCGGATTATCAAATTTAAGAAGAAATTTCGAATTAAACCCGAAGCTGAAGAAAAAATTCTTTGATAAATTTTCGCGGTTCAGTCCGGACATTATATCGAAAGAAATGGATTTAAGGTCGGCGGTTAATTTCCATAAAAACATATGCGAAACGACTCCGCTTCTGCTTATTCACGGAACCTCCGACGATAGGGTCTCGTACGAGGATTCAGTTGATCTTTACAGGCTTCTGAAGCCGGCGCACAAAGCCGAAATAGAAATTAAATTATTCGAAAACGGAGATCATTATCTCCGCGCTGACAGAAGGGAAGTCGGCAGATTAAGAAAAGACTGGTTCGATAAATATTTGAAATTAAAATATTGATACATGTGTTTAGTTTTATAAAAACAAACATATATGATATTTGAATTCAGTACTTACGACCCGAATCTTGTAAAACCGATGCGTGAGGAAGCGACGGCAATAGGTTTCAGTGAAATATATACGCCTGAAGAAGCAAAGGAAAATCTTTCAAAAAAAGGTTACACATTAGTTCTTGTAAATTCGGTATGCGGCTGCGCTGCCGGGAAGGCCCGTCCGGGGCTGCGGGTAGCCATAGAAAAAGCTGCGCAGGATAACATACTGCCTGACGGAATGTTTACGGTATTCGCGGGAATGGAAAAAAGAGCGACAGAAGAAGTCAGGAAATTTTTCACCGGATATGCGCCTTCATCCCCGCAAATTGCATTGTTGAAAGACGGTTTATTAATTAGTTTATTAGAGAGAAAAGATATAGAAAACTCTGATGAATTCAGAATCGGCGACG
>CAIKZJ010000290.1 GCA_903831845.1 uncultured Ignavibacteriota bacterium | reverse complement strand
TTTATACCTCTCAAGATTTCTTCTGTCCTCGGGGACGGATTTCTGCATAACTTCTTCCTTCTTCTCGGGCTGCATTCCGACTCTGCCCTCGTCAGAACTCTTCCTGCTGTCAACCTTCGGCGTGGATTCGTGATACGTTTCGTTCACGCCTGTCTTCATTTCGGTCTTCTTCTCTATCTTTGAATTCTTTCCGATTTCATTGTCGTTCGTTATCTCTCGTCCAGCTATGTTTTCGTCCTTCTTCGTTACTGAAGAGGGCGGCGGCGAGGGCGTCTCGCCCGTCTGCTGTGATACGACTGAATTATCTTTCCTGTCGTTTACTAATCCCTTACCGTTATAAATGTAGTACCAGCCGAATACGATTATCGCCACGACTGTTAGACTCATCGCGGGTACTGTCCAGACCATCGACTTCCTTCCGAAAAGCAATGAGAAGAATCCCTCGCGCTCTTTTGCGGGGGCTTTCTCCGGCTCGATAAGGTTGATTCTCCTTAAAAGCTCGTTCTCGAAATCCGCTCCGGCTTTCACCTTCGGGAGTTTCAGGAGCTTGTGCCTTATGTCAATATGTTCGTCTTCGCGGTTCAATTTGCTTCCTTGTAAGGATATATGTCTGATAAAAGTTTTTTAAGTTTTTCGCGGGCCCTGTTAATTCTCGATTTCACCGTGCCCATCGGCAGTCCGGTAATCTTCGCTATTTCCTCGTATTCGAGGTCCTGTATGTCGCGGAGTACGATGATCGTCCTGAATTCCTCGTCCAGCGAGTTTATCGCCTTCTGTATGTACTCGTTCTCGATTCCGGCGTTCGCGGTATCTTCGGGCGTCAGCCCCGAATCCTTCAGGTCAAAGTCTTTTTCGTTCTCGGGGTCGAAGTCGCTTATGGATATCGTGCTCATCCTGCCTTTTTTCCTGGCGTTCGTCTTCGCCGTGTTTACGGCTATTGTATAGAACCATGTCGAGAATTTGGCGATTTCCTTGTACAGATGCTTCGAACGGTATACCTTTACGAACGTGTCCTGAGCAAGGTCTTCTGCCTCGTCCCTGTCGCCGGTGTACCTGAACAGAAAGTTCACAACCTTGTCCTTGTACCTGTACACAAGCTCGTTGAAAGCCCCGGTGTCTTCACCCTGAAACTTCAGTATCAACTCTTCGTCTGTATACGCTCTGTACTCCGGCAATACTAATTGTTTTACTTAAAAAATTGGTTTATTGTTCCTTAAATACTATAAATTAACCAGACTGTGTATTAAGTTATTGATTACAAGCGACTTATCCTGAGAGGAGCTTTTCAGCGTCCTGTCAGCAGTATAAATATAGTCAAATGCTTTTTTAATTTTAAGTTCATTCAAATCTTTCATGTAATTCCTGTAAAGCCCGAGCATCCGCTCCTTGTCCCGCCATATCTTCAATTCGAAATATATTCCGCTGTCGTTGCGCGCAGCGAGTACCTTGTTCTGAAGTTTGTGCAAAGCAATGAACAGCCAGCCGAGAAGATTTATGAGGTAAATTTCGGTTTCCTTGTACGAAGCTTCCTGCTTCGAATTCAGACTGTTGTATATCGATATGGCTTTGTTGAAGTCCCGCTTCAGAATCGCTTCGAGAAGATTGTTCTCGCTGAAGTCCTTCGTCATTCCTACGCAATGGTTAACGTCGTGCTCTGTGACTTCCTTTGTCTGTATGCAGAAAGTTTTGAGTTTTTCAATCTCCGAATGAATTTCGTCATACGACGGATTTAAGAACTGAAGGAAGTGCTCAATAGTTTCGTCCGAAATCTTGTAACCCTCGAATTCCGATTTCACCCATTCCTTGATGCCTTCGCCCGAATCGGTGTTGATTATGTATATCCCTGCCTTCGAGTCTTCGAATTCCTCGAAATTCGAGAACGTGAATTCCTTTTCGGCGTTGAGTATGATTAAAGCGTTGTCGGGATTCGGGTTCTTTATATATTCCAGAAGTCCTTCCTTCGAACTCTTCTGTATTCCGCGTATCCCGGTCTTCTTTATGAGTTTGTAGATTATGATTTTCTTGTCTGAAAGAAATGAAAGGTTCGAGCATTCGTTTATTACTTCGTCAATCTCGCATTCGTCTGAATAAAAAGTTTTCAGGTTGTTTCTCGCGTCGTATCCCTTGCCTATGAATTTTTCCGCAAGCCCTTTAACGAGCTCGTCGAGCAGTACTTTCTCCGATAAAAACAAAAGCATGACGGGAGGCACGTCCTTCAGGACCTTGTTCCTGAACGCCGGGAACGCCGTTAAATATTTTCTTCCGTCGTTTTTCGCTTTTGCCATCTTATAATGGTTTTATGTCGAATTCTCCGCCCTTCTTGTCGAGCAGTTCGTAACCTTTTTCCTTTATCTGCTGTCTTAACTCGTCCGCAAGTTTGAAATCCTTTGCCGCCTTGGCTTCTTTTCTCTTGTTCGCGAGTTCGAATATCTCCGCGGGTATGTCATCGGCTTTTTCCGCCTCTATTTTAGCAAGTTCAAGTCCGAGTATGCTGTCGAATTCGTTTGCGAGATTTATCTTGTCGTTCGCGTCAAGTTCGCTCTTCAATGCATCCCATAAAATCGCCAGTCCTTCGCCTATGTTAAGGTCGTCGTTTATGCTTTCTATGAACTTCACTTTGTACTTCGCAGCTTCTTCGGAAAGCCCTTCCTTCGGCTCTTTCAGGCCGCCCTTGATTTCCTTTATCTTGTTCTTCAGGTTCTGGAAACCGTTCCTTGCCGCGTCGAGATTCTCGAACGAGAATTTAATTTTCTTCCGGTAATGAGTCATCAGCAGGAAGTACCTGTAATCGAGAGGGGAGTAGCCCTTGTCGACAAGCGTCTTCAGCCGCAGGAATTCTCCCGCCGACTTCGACATCTTGCCTTTTTCCTCAATCAGAAACTCGCCGTGCAGCCAGTA
>CAIKZJ010000289.1 GCA_903831845.1 uncultured Ignavibacteriota bacterium | reverse complement strand
TTGAGGCGCTTGAAGGGCAGCTGATTACGAACGAACTTATTCTCGAACCGAAAGTCGTTGATGGGAAAGTCGTATCAGATACGGAAAACGACATCATCAAAATGACCGTAATAGACAGGTACAGGGAAAAGAAGCCGGCGATCGGGTTCATAAAGAATTTCGGACTGAAACAGGGCGCAATCGCTTCGTGCGTCGGACACGATTCGCATAATATAATAGCGATAGGCGCGGACGATGAGAGTTTGTGCAAGGCGGTTAACGCGATTATTGAGAACAAGGGCGGGATATCGATAGTAGTTGACGGGAAGGCTGAAGTGCTTCCCCTGCCCGTAGCGGGAATAATGTCGGCTGACGACGGATTTAAAGTCGCGGAGAAGTATTTGGCCATGAACCAGCTGCCGGCGAAGATAGGATGCCATCTGCATTCGCCGTATATGACGCTGTCGTTCATGGCATTGCTTGTGATACCGGCATTGAAACTGGGTGATGCGGGGTTGTTTGACGGGGTGAAGTTCGGGTTTGTTGAGCTCTTCGTTTGAGAGCAGAAGTTAGGAGTTAGAAGTTAGGAGTTAGAATGGAATGTCCCCCTTTGGAGGGGGTGCCCGCTTTAGCGGGCGGGGGAGGAACTGTGACGAGCTTCTGCATAGGATAACAGAATTAGAATTTCGGCTGAAGCCGGATACTTTCACATATTGTAACCCCTGCCTGAAGGCAGGGGCAATTCATTTATCTCAAAATTCAATTATCTGATATTTTATATGTACATGCCTTCGGCATGTGTGTCGGGTGGTAACACCCGACACCACATATAACAAACTACCTATATATCGCCGGCTACGCCGGCTTTAAATCTGTTATAATTCTATTCGATGGAAAAAGTTATGTTGACGACGGCGGTGATTGTTTTCTCGAGAGATGAAGTATCGTTGACGCCGTAGTCGGAGACTTCGGTATTGTTCTTCGCGTTAACCTGTATTACGCCTGTCTTTGACGAACGCACCTCCCCTACTTTATCGCCCGTGGCCTTAGCGATCTGCTCGGCGCGGACTTTGGCGTCCTGAGACGCGAGGCCAATCATTTCAATCTTCAGGTCGGACAGTTTCGTGTAAAGATAACGGGGCGGTTCGGAATTTATCGCGATGCCCTGATTTATGAGTTCGGTTACCTCTCGCGATAGTTTGTCGATTTTATCGACGTCTTCGGATTCGACCGAAACATCCTGCGAGAGCCTGTACCCGATAATCTTTCCGCTGTGAGACGCGCCCGGATCGTAGTATCCGCCAGTGTTTCCGCCTTTTACGGGTTCGTACATCGTGACGGTGTTGATGGCGGAGAATTTAATCTTCTCTGCCGGGAAGCCGAACGCAACGAGGTAGTTCTTGACCTTCGTGTTCGATTCCTGAAGTTTCGCGTACGCGTCGGTCATCGACGGCGATTCGTTCGAGAAGCCGCCGTGCCAGATGCCGAGATCGGATTTTATCTGTTTGGAAGCCGAGCCGGTGACGTTGATTGTCACGTTGCTGCGGGCTACCTTGCGCCAGGTCGAGGAAACGATGAGGGAGGCGCAGATAAGTCCGAGGGCGAAAACGGCTGAGATGGTAATGTAGATGCTGAGCCTTTGGTTGTTTTCCATATGAGGTATTTTTTTGTAATATATAAATTATTGAAATAAGTGCATACTCAATATTGGTTATACTTCCTCTGTAATAAAATGTTTCCGGATATATTCAGCCACGAATTATCACGAATTGCACCAAGAAAAATAACACACAGAAAGAACGGATTGAACAGATTTACACAGATTTTTCCTGTAACCGTTGTGATTTTCATCAGATTCTTTTCTGCCACGGATTGACACAGATTAAAACAGATTACATTATTATGTACATGCCTTCGGCATGTGTGTCAGGTGATAACATCCCGGGGTCTCGGGGCAGGCTCTGACACCACAAAATAATAAGTCCTCCCCCGAGTTCTCGGGGTAAACGTCGGGGGGCATTTATACTAGATTCTAGATTCTAAATTCCAGATTCTAGCTCTTAAATAGGATTTAATCTTAAGGCAAATAGATGTAAATTGGGAGTATGGAGAAATTATTTTTATACAATACTTTAAGCAGGCAGAAAGAGGAATTTGTACCAGTTGAAGAGGGCAAGGCGGGTATGTACTGCTGCGGTCCGACGGTCTATAATTTCGCGCATATCGGCAATTTAAGGGCGTATTTTTTCGAGGATATACTGAAAAGGGTGCTGCTTTACAACGGTTACAAGGTCAAACACGTGATGAACATCACCGACGTCGGGCATCTGGTTTCGGACGATGACGAGGGCGAGGACAAGATGGAAAAGGGCGCGAGCAGGGAAGGAAAAACCGTGTGGGAAATCGCTGAGTTTTACACCCAAGCGTTCAAGAACGACATAGCGATGCTGAATATAATACCGCCGACAATTTACTGCAAGGCGACTGATTTCATAAAAGAGCAGATAGACATGGTGAAATGTCTTGATGAAAAGGGCTACACTTACTCCACAACAGACGGCGTTTATTTCGACACGCAGAAATTTCCGGAATACGGAAAACTCGCATTACTGGACATAGAAGGACTTGAAGAAGGAAAGAGAATCGCATTTTCGGACGAGAAGAAGCACAAGACGGATTTCGCGTTATGGAAATTCTCGCCGAAGGACCAGAAAAGGCAGATGGAATGGGAATCGCCGTGGGGCACGGGTTTTCCGGGATGGCACATAGAATGCTCGGCGATGAGCATAAAGTTTCTCGGCAGGCATTTTGACATACACTGCGGAGGCGTGGACCATATTCCGATACATCACACTAACGAAATCGCGCAGGCGGAAGCGTGCACGGGCGAAAAGTTCGTGAACTACTGGCTGCACGGCGAGTTTCTGATTGAGGAAAAAGGCAAGATGTCGAAGTCGGCGGGAGAATTCCTGCGGCTGAAGACGCTTGTCGACAAGGGCTACTCCCCTCTCGATTACAGGTACTTCCTGCTGATGACTCATTAC
>CAIKZJ010000288.1 GCA_903831845.1 uncultured Ignavibacteriota bacterium | reverse complement strand
CGGTCGAGTGCGAAAATCAGGAAGAAATAGACTATTACTGGGAGAAACTTACAGAAGGCGGCAAACCCATACAGTGCGGCTGGCTTGAAGACAAATATGGTCTGTCATGGCAGGTGGTGCCTCACAACATAAGCGACCTTTTAATGACAAAGGACCCCGCGAAGAACCAAAGAGTCATGGATGCCATGCTGAAGATGATAAAACTCGACATTAAAGCTCTTGAGGAAGCGTGAAGGCATGAAAATCAAAGCCGTAGATCAATACTTAGCCGCTCAGCCGAAAGAAGCACGGACGTCATTAAGAAATCTCCGCGAAATTATTCTAAAAGCCGCGCCGGACGCGGAAGAATACATGAGTTACGGTATGCCCGGCTACAGACAGAACGGAATGCTCTGCTGGTTTGCGGGATGCAAAGAACACTCCAGTTTGTACGTCCGCCCCAATATAAAGAAGCCGTTCGAAGAAAAATTAAAGAAATACAAAACCACAAAGTCTTCTATACATTTTAATTACAAAACACCTCTTCAGGAAAAACTTATAAAAGATATTATAAAGCATGCATTAAAAATAAACGGTAATACCTGATAGTCCTGCAGGATTATTACAAAGTTTTCGCTTTTTTTTATTCATTTTAATTATTACGTTTTCACGAGTAAAGGATTGACCATATTCCCCCTTTCCAAAAACATTTGCGGATAAAATTATGGAAAAAATCAAAAATCTGTTTGTAATTGTTATTACAGCATCACTTCTTCTTTCCTGCAGCCTGTGCAGGGTAATAAACAATCTCGACAAAAAAGCGAACAAAGAGGATAAAAAAACCGAAACGGAGAAAACCGAAACCGAAAAAAAGCAGGTCACTGAAGAATCCGGAAATAAAAACACCGAACAAACAACCCGGGAAGTTGAAATGCTGGAGTTCAACAAGAACGATCTCCCTTCCGACATCAAGTATACTGGCAGCATAGTTACGGGCAAACGGTGGAAAGACAGGAACGGAGAGAACATACTGATTCTCACGAAGACTAAAGTGAAACAGAAAAAAGCAAAACAACCCGACTTCGAGGAATATATAAACGAAGCAGAACTGTTCGGTTACCATTATACTGGCTCGGGAAACTCGTTCAGCCTGCTATGGAAGATAAACGATTTTGTCAACGACTGTCCTTTCGACCTTACTCTTGATTTCATTTCCGGCTCGCTGTCAATCACGGACCTTAACGACAACGGCATCGCAGAAAGCACCTTCCTTTACAAGATGGCCTGCAGGGGCGACGTTTCCCCCTCAACACTGAAACTTATGATGCATGAAGGCGAATCGAAATACGCGCTTAGAGGCGATATGCTGGTGACGGTGAACGGGTTTAATGAAGGAGGCAAGTATAAAGTCGATAAGTCATTCGATTCCGCGCCCTCTTCATTCCTGGAATACGCGAAATCTCAATGGAACGAATTCAGGCTTGAGACATTCAGATAAAACTGAACAATTAATATTCACAATAAAACAGCCGCCTCTAATTTAGAGGCGGCTTCGTAATAAATTTAAGGCATCATATCAGCACCTGCTAAGTATCTTTTCCACGTTGTCGAAAGAAAATTTTACCATTTTCTTAAGTATTTTCTCGTCGACATCTGAAAGTCTTTTTATGTAAATGCATCCCATACCGGCTTTGTGCTTTCCGAATTTTTCAATCAGTTCCGTGCACTTCGCCGCGCCCATAAGATAGAGCGATATCTGCGCCTTGCGGGGCGAGAATCCAACCTTGAACCAGTCCCCTTCCCTGCCGGAAGCGTATTTGTAACGCAGGTCCCCGAACCCGATTATCGCCTTCCCCCACATCTTCGGCTCGCATTTCGAGACTGACTTCATTATGGCAACGATCTTGTTGCAGTCCGATATGAGCGCTTCGTCTTTAAGAGAGTTTATAAATGCCGGCACGCTCGCTGTTGTTTTCTTTGTCTTTAATTCAGCCATATTTTGATGATTTATTGTTTTTCCCCCGTGTCTTTTATAAAAGAAGTTAAAAATAAAAAATCAAATATCAAAAATACATAGCAAATATCAAAATGTTTAAAGGATGCATCAGCACCCGTCATCTTTCATTAAGATCTGACTACAAAACCTTCCATCTGGTTCCCAAAGTCCTCTTTGGGAACCACGAATAATGCATCCGCGTGCCCAAAGCGGACTTTGGGCACGAGATTATACATTAATTTATATCCTATATTTAAAAACGTTATTTGTACTTTTAATATTTGATATTTCGCATCATTCCGTGACAGGTAGCATAATACGGAAAATTCGGTTTTTCATTTATTATACGCATTTTTAAGTGTAAATTGAAACATGATTACTGATTTTTTAATTGTCGGCAGCGGTATCGGCGGTTTGTCGCTGGCTCTCAAACTTAGCACGCTCGGAAAGGTGCTTATAGTTACGAAGAAACAAAGCGCGGAATCGAACACGAACTACGCGCAGGGCGGCATAGCGTCTGTACTGGCAGACGACGATAATTTCGAACTTCACATAGAAGATACTCTGTCATGCGGTTGCGGTCTCAGCAAACGCGAATCCGTGGAAAAGATAGTAAGGGAAGGCCCGACACGCATATACGAACTGGTCGATATAGGCGTCAAATTTTCTGAAAAGAACGGCCGGCTGCTTCTCGGCCGCGAAGGCGGGCATTCGAAGAACAGAATAGTCCACGCCAAAGACCTAACGGGCAAGGAAATAGAACGCGCCCTTCTGCATGAAACAGCTATAAACAAGAATATCACCGTTCTCGAATACCATTTCGCGATCGACCTTCTTACTAACAGGAACCTCAAGAAGAAAAACGAGAACTACAGACATACGCTCAAGAACAGGAAAGAAAACGCCTGCTACGGAGTTTATGCTTACGACATTAAGAAAAAGAAGATTGAAAAAATAATAGCTAGAAACACGATACTCGCAACCGGCGGGCTCGGCCAGGTTTATCTTCATACGACAAATCCGGCAATTGCAACAGGCGACGGATTCGCCATGGGTTACAGGGCCGGCTGCCTGATGGAAAACATGGAATTCGTGCAGTTCCACCCGACATCGCTCTACGAGACAGAAATAGACGACGACACGCAGGTGTTTCTCATTTCTGAAGCCGTGAGAGGCGCAGGAGCCGTGCTCAAAACAAGAGACGGAAAAGAGTTCATGCACAGATACGACAAACGGAAATCTCTCGCGCCTCGCGATATAGTCGCCCGCGCGATAGACAACGAAATGAAGAAGCGCGGCGACAAGTTTGTATTCCTCGATGCCAGGCCCATCGGCAGAGACAACATAAAGAGAAATTTCCCGAATATATACAAGACCTGCCTTTCGAGAGGAATCGACATTACGAAGGAAATGATCCCCGTTGTTCCGGCGGCGCATTACGCATGCGGCGGAATCAAGACGGATCTCGACGGGAGAACATCTCTTAAAAACCTTTTCGCCTGCGGAGAGGTAACTATGACAGGGCTTCACGGCGCGAACCGTCTCGCCTCGAATTCGCTTCTCGAAGCCGTCGTGTTTTCCGACAGCATATTCAAATACATAAAGCAGAATATCAGCCGCATCATACCGAGAAACGGAAAGAAAGAGGAATTCAAAAAGATGCAGAACCTCGTACTCGACTGGAACGACAAGGGAACCATCAACGCCGATGAATGGGTTTTAATATCGCACGATAAACGCGAGATAAAGGAAATAATGAATGACTATGTCGGCATCGTGCGCAATACGGTAAGGCTTCAAAGGGCGTTCAGAAGGATCAAGATGCTCAGGGAAGAAATCAAGGAATATTACACTAGAACAAAAGTTACAGTAGAAATTCTCGAATTAAGAAATCTTGTTACGGTTGCGTATATGATAATCAAGTCCGCCGTTAAGAGGAAAGAATCGCGCGGACTTCACTACATGCTCGATTTCCCGCACCGCAACGACAAACAATTTAAAAAAGACACTAGACTGGTTAAATATTAATATGTCATCACTAACGATATCTCTGGTAACCTGGAACAGCGAAGACGAAATCGCCGAATGCCTGAATACGCTCTTTCACGCTACGGCCAAAATACCCGGACTGAAACTCGAAACAGTCATCGTCGACAACAATTCATCCGATAACACTGTAAAAGTCATCGAAAACTTTCTGCGTGTAACAGACCAGAACATAGTTTTCATAAAGAACAACGACAACCTCGGCTTCACCAAAGCCTGCAATCAGGCCGTGCAGGCGTCGACGGGAGATTATATTTTCATTCTTAATCCCGATACCGAAATAATGGAGGACTCGATAAAGAAACTTATCGAATATCTGGACGCACACGAGGATACAGGCGTTGTCGCTCCGCAGCTGCTGTCTCGCGGCGGAGAAGTCCAGTTCTCCTGCAGGACGTTCCCGACATACCGCGATATGTTTTTCGAAATGACGCTTCTTGCGACATTGTTCCCGAAGAGCGAGTTTTTCGCGAGATGGAAAATGAGATATTTCGACCACCGTAGCACACGCGAGGTTGACCAGCCGATGGGCGCCGCCTTATTGCTGAAAAGAAAAGTTCTTGAATCTGTCGGAGGCCTCGACGAACGATTTATTATGTTCTATAACGACGTAGACTTCTGCAAAAGGATATCTGACGCAGGATTTAAAATAGTTTTTCTCGCCGAAGCGAGAATAAAACACATTCAGGGGATAAGCGTTTATAAAGACCGCTCGGGAATGATTAAGATCTGGAACTCGGACTGCCTTAAGTATTTCAAGAAACACAATTTTAATATTTTCCTGTACCCGATGCTGTTTATCGGACTTAAGATCACCGGCATTCTAAGGGTAATACGCGCTAAAATACTGAAAGTGTAAGCTAATATTTCGCATTAACTGGAATTTTCACAATATTTAAAAGCCCGGATTGACGGGCTTTTTTTTATCCGGCTAAAATCAGTCCTTACCTGTAGTAAAGACTCTCAAAATTCCGCTTTTTCTTTTAAATTTGACGTTTTTCAAGGAACTTGCATCCTCCTTTTTGAATTTATATATTCGAATGAATATGCTAAATTTATTGTTGCGTTATTTTAATGACTGAAAATCTATCAAATAGGGAAAAAGAAGTACTGCGGTACATTGTTGAAAATTTCATCAGGTACGGGCTGCCTGTCGGGTCGAGGATTATATCCAAACAGACGGGTCTCAACCTTTCTTCCGCCACTATACGTAACGTGATGAGCGACCTCGAGGATATGGATCTGCTTGAAACGCCGCATACTTCTGCGGGAAGAAAACCTACGGACAAAGGGTACAGATTTTACGTCGATGAGCTTATGAACAAAGAAGAGCTTAACAACTCGGAGATAGAATACATCAAATCAAAAATCGACGATTCAAAGAACACTATTTTTAATTCGGACGATCTTTTCAGCGCCACGTCGCATATATTAAGCAGGATTTCGCATCAGCTGGCGGTGGTAACACAGCCGTTTTTAAGCTCGGGAGTCTTTGAGAAACTCGAGGTACTGAATATTTCATCAAACAGGCTTCTTATAGTAATCACCATCAAATCCGGTTACGTGAAAACGCTGCTTATGGAAGTTGAAAAGGAACTTCACATGCCGGGCATTGACAGAATAACCCAGATTCTGAACGAAAGGCTGTCAGGCCTGACGCTTCTTCAGATACGCGAAACATTCAAAGAAAGAATCAACGACCTACGTAGCGATGAACCCGAACTGCTTCAGATATTCTTCGATTCTATCGGACAGATTCAGAACGAAGACGAAAAAGGCAACAAGGTTTTCATTTCAGGTACGGGCGAAATAATCGCGCATCCTGAATTCGGCGACGTTCGGAATTTCAAGAACATCGTTTCTCTGACTGAAAACAAGAACCTCGTTATTCATATTTTTCAGGACCCCGGCAAGGGAAAGGACAGCGTCAAAGTAAAGATAGGTTCAGAGAACTACGAGAAGGAACTGAAAGATTACAGCATAGTCTGCACAGATTATTCGCTGGGAGACGTTTCGGGGAAAATCGGCATAATCGGCTCGAAACGGCTGAACTACGGAAAGATGATTTCACTCGTTGAATATACGTCAAAACTGATTTCAGAATTAATAAAATAAAGGAGATTTAAAACGTTGATCAAGAAAAACGAAAAGAATAAAGAACAGCACGAAGATTTGAACAGCAAAAAGCACGAATCAAAAGAAGAGACAAAAGAGGAAATTCTAAAGAAAGAAATCGAGACCTTAAAAGAGGAGGCAGAAAAATACAAAAACACGCTTTTAAGAAAAGCGGCTGAATTCGAGAATTACAAGAAGAGAACCGACGGAGAGATTACGGGCTATCTTAAATACGCTTCGGAAAACATCGTGAAGCAGCTGCTTCCAGTATACGACGACCTTAACCGCTCGATCGAATCTGTAGAGAAAGGCGAGACAAAGGATTTCGATACACTTAAACAGGGCGTGCTTCTCATATACGACAAATTCAGAAACGTTCTCGTTAATGAAGGACTCGAGGAAATAGACATACTCGGCAAGGAATTCGACGTGAACACCTGCGACGCGCTTCTTCAGGTGCCCAGAGCCGACGTTCCGCCGCACACCGTGGTAGACGTTGCGGAAAAAGGATACAAACTTAAGGATAAAGTAATCAGGTTCGCTAAGGTAATAGTTTCTGCGGAACAGGACAACAAACAGGAAACAGAATGACGAAGAAAGATTATTATGAAATACTCGGCGTTGGAAGAAGCTCTTCGGCTGACGAGATAAAATCCGCGTACAGGAAGCTCGCGATGAAATACCATCCCGACAGGAACCCTGGCAACAAGGAAGCGGAAGAATCGTTCAAGGAATGCGCGGAAGCGTATGAAGTTCTTTCCGACCCGCAGAAACGCCAGCGTTACGACCAGTTCGGGCATCAGGGCGTCAATCAGACAGGCTTCTCGGGTTTCGACAACATTAACGACATCTTCTCGCACTTCGGCGACATATTCGGCGGGTTCGGCGGCGGAAGCATTTTCGACGAATTATTCGGCGGCGGTACATCGCAGCGCGGAAGAAGACGCTCCCAGGGAATTCCCGGCTCCGACCTTAAAATCTCGCTTAAGCTGACATATGAAGAAATAGCCGATGGCGTTGAAAAGACGGTGAAGATAAAAAAGTACAAGACTTGCTCCTCGTGCAGCGGCACGGGCGCAAAATCGGGAAGCGGCTACGTAACATGCAGCGTCTGCAACGGACAGGGACAGGTGAAACAGGTGTCGCGCTCTATATTCGGTCAGTTCGTTAATGTTTCCGAATGCCATAACTGCAACGGCGAAGGGAAAATAATACGCGACAAGTGTCCTGAATGCGGCGGAGAAGGCCGCGAAAGAAGCGACGAAACCGTCAATGTGAAAGTGCCGGCAGGCGTATCCGAAGGCCAGTACATTCCGCTGAAAGGCAAAGGCAACGCTGGAATAAGAGGCGGCCATGCGGGCGATCTGCTTATTTTCATCGAAGAGGAAAAACATAAATATTTCATAAGGGATAACGACGATATCATATTCAACTTCAACATTAGCATAATGGATGCCATACTCGGCGCCGATGTCGTCGTACCGACGCTTAACGGCAAGGCGAAACTCAAAATTGAGCCCGGCACGCAGTCGGGAAGCATATTAAGAATGCGCGACAAGGGCATTCGCCATCTCAACAGCGGCGGGCGCGGCGACCAGCTTGTGCGAATTCATGTTTTCATACCGAAGAAAATATCAGCAAAGGAAAAGAATCTCCTTAAAGAACTGATGAAATCGGATAACTTCAACCCGGAATCGAAAGACTCAAAGGGGTTTTTCAAGTCGATGTTTGAATAAGAGAGTAGAAGTTAGTAGTTAGTAGTTAGTAGTTAGTAGTTAGTAGAAAACATGTATTCATTTTCATTATAGATTTGATCGTCATATGTAGCCCACGTTTCAACCGTGGGTTTTGTTTTTGTACAAAACACAAAACCGTTTAAACGGTTTTTCCTGGATACCAATCTACGGATGCAGTTATCAATTAGAATGGTTGGATTCAGAACAATTTTGAATTTTTAATTGTAATTTTGCATTTTGCACTTTACACTTTGAATTATTTTCAAGCTAGTGTAAAGCGTAACAGCTCATCGAGGTGGTGTTTCTCGTTCAGCTCCACGAACGAGTTCCTGTCCCTGTTGAGCGCCAGCCAGTTCGATATGACCTTTATCTCGTCGAGTTCCTGCT
>CAIKZJ010000287.1 GCA_903831845.1 uncultured Ignavibacteriota bacterium | reverse complement strand
AGGAGGGTCTTCCGTTTTCTTTTCGGTGAAAGAATCCTCTTTCCTTGTAAAAGATTCATCGGTTCTTGTCTGCGCCGGAATATCCAGGCCCGTATATTTCCCGCTCAGATACTTAATAATGTTTTTTAATTCTATCTCGGAATTATCCGCAAACGAACTTCCGAATTTCGCGAGAAGACCGTTATAGTCCTTATCGTCAAGGAACAGTTTAATGAAATAGAACGGCACGCTCATATCGAGGCTTATTTCTGTGTTGTCTCCGTATTTAAGGCGGAAGACCTGAACGAAAAGATTTTTAATCTTAAGGCTCGAAATATCGGTCGTGAGTTTTTCATATATGTCCTTGTTAACGCTTTCAAGCGCGGATTCGACTGTAATTCTTTTAACCGATATCTGTTCGTTGTCAGAAGCAATGCTTCTGATAAGTTCGAGATAATAGTGATAGAAAGTGAAAATCTCGACCTTCCTGAGAATATCGGCCGACGGTTTTGAATCGACGCTTCCGAATATATAATTAAGCAGAGTCCAGCGCGGTCTCAGAGTATAATTTATAAACAGCTTAACCGCCTTATCCGCAGATTTAAGCAGGGCTTCTTTCGAGCCGTAGTTAGAGCTGTCCGAAATCGTAAAGTTTATGACGAACTCGCTCAGGTCGCTGTTGATAACCGATTCGTAGGTATAATCCTTCAGCTTATCAATAACGGCAGCGGCTTCGCGTGTTCTTTTTTCTGTAATATTTTCAAACATAACGGTGTAAACGTAAAAATAATTTTTCCGCAAGTCAGATTAAACACAAAACGGAGGCGTAATTCACGGATTTATTTCTTTCCGGACACGAATATTTCGAAATCGCGGACGAGCCTGTCTTTAAGTTCCATTACGTCGGCATGTTCGACAGTAGCCCCAGCTGCGTTCTTATGACCGCCGCCGCCGTATCGTTTCGCGAACTCGTTGATTTTAATTTCGCCTTTTGAACGGAAAGAAATCTTACAGCTGTCGGGCAGTTCAACGATAAGAAAGCCCGCTTTTATGTGTTTCATCGTCATAAGGAATGAGGAAAATCCCTCGACGTCCTTGACGTCCGAATGGAAATCCCTGAAATCTTTCATAGTAACGGTACCGACAACCAGCGTTCTTTTATAATGAAATGAGAGGCTGTCGATGAACCGCGCGAGGAGTTTCACTTTATCCTGCGGAATGTTGTTGTAAATCCTGTCATACATATGAACCGGGTCCGTACCTCTTTTAATAAGGTCGGCGCATATCAAAAAAGTCTTTTGCGTAGTTCTCGGATAGCGAAACGAGCCTGTATCCGTCATAATCCCGGCGTAAAGGTTATCCGCGATTTTACGGTCAATGTAATCCGGGTTATCGGAGCAGATAAAGTCATATAGTATTTCCGAAGTTGCGGGAGCATCCGTATCGGTTATATAAGCGTCAAAACCGTTCGTATCGAGTCCGAGATGATGGTCAATGCACGCTTTTTTTGCTTTCGAACCGCGTATTGATTCTTCCATCGAACGGAGCCGTGAGTATTCGTTAGTATCCACAACAAATATCAGGTCCGCTTCCGAGATGAGCCTGTCATTTTCTTCCTTTTTATCCCTGTACCTCCGGATAACATTATCCTCATCGAGGAAAACAAGATGGTCGGGAGATTCGTTATGATTAATTACATACACTTCTTTCCCCTTTTTAATAAGATAATAATAGAGGGCGAGTTCGCTTCCTATGGCGTCCCCGTCGGGAAGAAGATGCGTTGTCAGAACGATTTTATTGTTTTCGCCGATAAGTTTATGAATATCCGTAAAATTCTTATCCATTTGTTAAAATATTAATAAATTGGTATTTTATAACAACAAAATAAACATTAAAAAAATTATATCTTGTACGGCGAAGACGAAGAAATATTCGAAAACGAGACCGGTGAGAATGAAATTGACCCTGAAGCGGAGGCGAACAAGGTAAAATTCAGGATAAGCGTTATAATATCTTTTGTTTTTGTCGCATTGCTCTGGGCGGTTAAGGGATTTGAGGTTTTCACAAAAAAGGATCTCAGCATACTGGGTGTTTACCCGATGAAGGCGAAAGGGTTGATAGGGATACTGACAGCTCCTCTTGTGCATGCCGATTTCACGCATCTCATGTCGAACAGCATAACACTGTTTGTGGTTATGATATTCCTTTTTTACGCTTACATAAATTCATCTGTACGCGTTTTCCTTATAATATATTTTCTTCCGAACTTACTCGTCTGGTTTCTCGGAAGGCCGGCGTATCACATCGGCGCAAGCGGGGTAATTTACGGAATACTTGCGTTCCTGTTCTTCGTAGGGCTTGTGAGGCGGGACCCGAGGTCGATAGGATTATCGCTGCTTGTAACTTTCATGTACGGCGGTCTCGTATGGGGAATACTGCCTTACGACCCGGCAATATCATTCGAAGCTCATATATCGGGTGCGGCCGTAGGGATTTTATGCGCTGTAATTTTCAGGAATTCCGACCCGAAACCGCCGAAATACGACTGGGAAGATGATGAAGAAGACAATTAACGAATAATGTAAAGTTGAAAATGTAAAATTCAAAAGTACAGTTTAAAATTCAAAGTTGCAGCGTTTAATAAATCAGGTCACACAGAGAAACACGTGGTTTGCAATGAGAACCAAAGAGGAAAACAAATTATTAAAGATGAAGAGCAGAAGTACTGTAGAGGCGGAACACGGAAAGACTTCATTGCTGTATTGATTTCTCTATAGCTTTCTTCGCGAGTTTATCGGCAAGTTCATTCCAGTAGACGCCGGTATGGCTTTCAATCTTTATCCATTCAATATCGATTTTGACATCCTTCATGAAGTTCTGGTAATACTGCGTAATAAAAATTTTCGCGCGCCAGAGGCCTTTAGCCCAGTATTTAAGGCCGTTATAGTCATAGTACAGGCGCAGTTTTTTAATTTTACTGCGCTGGCAGTATTTGACCGTTTCAATGACGGCTTTTATTTCGCCGGCTATCTGATGGGAATTTTTAATATTCGACGTATCGACGATACCGGATAGTTCTTCGATTATCTTTCCGTCTTTTCTGATTATTGAAGCCCAGGAAGTAATGTTGCTGAAGTACGAACCGTCGACATCTGCTTCAAATCCTTTGTCAGTGTAGACGGAATCTTTCACCGATTT
>CAIKZJ010000286.1 GCA_903831845.1 uncultured Ignavibacteriota bacterium | reverse complement strand
TGTGATTTTTAGGAATTTTTGGCAGCCTCGGGTATTGTAAAGTTACAAAAATTATCAAATATCATAAATAAAATTTACATATCAAATATTTTAAAAGTAAAGATCATGGATCCCCGCTTTTAAAAGCGAGCCGCTTTGCGGGTTCGCGGTGATTACAAATAAGGGATTTCTTTTCTGTATCCGAGAGTCTCCCCCGCGTTCTTCCGGGGGACTCCCAACAGAAGGTTAATATATTGACTAATCACATTATATCAATAATTCACACGGAAAACCGGGGAAGAATTTCCGTGTGAAAATATTACTAGGGATAATATGAAAAAATCAAAACTTTACAGTGAGCCCGCCCATTCCTGTTACGAATGTTGTGCATCCGTTCGATTCAAAGACTGAATTAAACTTGCTTTTCAGCGTAATGAAAAGATTGTTTGTAAGAACAAGCTCCGCTCCGATTCCAGCGTTCGCTCCAAGACTCAACCGGCTTTCGGAATTGTAAACTTTCACCGTTTCGCTTCCCGGTATCGGCGGATGAACCGTGTTGGTGGTTTTACCGTTCCCGGAATTACCCTCCCTCTGTATGAAAAGGAAAGGACCGAAACCCGATTCGAAGAATAGACTCGACCTGCAGCAGGATGGCCTGATAATGTAATATCTTGCGCCTATGGTTGATTCGAAATATCCGGAATTTGGCGCTGCTGTATCTCTCGACGTAAGAAAATTATATCTCATTTCAGCGAACAAGGCGACTTCGGTGTTTATCCTGTATGAAAGGTCGAAACCGATATTGCCGCTTGTGTAATTGTTGTTAACAAAATACGGGTTTAACGGATGTATAAATCCCGATTGAAGTGTTAACTGAACGTAATCGCTTCTCTGGAAGCCTATCATTTCTGAATTGATGGTTCTTACGGATGATGAGTTCTGCGAATAGACAATATTCTCAACAAGAAATACAAGGACAAGAATAGCAATTATTCTCTTCATGTTATATCTCCTTGTGATTCCCCCTACCTGTTACTCCTAATAAAAAAATAATCAAAATTTATGCCGAAAAAAAAGCTCAATTTTCCCAAATATCCTTACATTCGGAACCGCAATACAAGTATTTTTCCTTATTTCATAGTTTCAATGCTGTAATTGTTACCGGGGAAGCGAAGTCATTTGCCCATACATTTTGCTATTCCTGCTTCGTAAGGCACGGGTTTGAAGAAAGCGTTTTCGAATTTGCCGCTGTCGAAAAGATAATCGTGTTCGTACTGGTACATCATTTCTACGGTTTCCTTTACGAGGGGGTCAAAAAGCCCTGCTAATTTTGCCATCCACCTTTTGATTATCCTGTAATCGGGATCGGCGTCGATGAGTCCGGCAGCGTACTCAATAAATTCGGCTCCGGTTAGAGCGTTCCTGTGCGTGGGAAGATGCCAGACCTGGTTATAGGCGTCTGGAGTGTTGCCGAGCAGGGCCGTTGCCCTGGCGGCGTCAGGTGTGTATGTAAAAGAATGGAAAACTTCATCACTTCCCAGCCAGGAAGCTTTTTTATTATTTATCAGTTTATCGAAAACAAGCATTTTAACGAAGGTGCTGTCCGCTCCCGGTCCGTAAAAATCCGCCGACCTCGCTATCAGAGCCCTGACGTTGCCGGATGCTGCCTCTTCGAGAAGCTGACCGGCTATCTTTGCCCTTATTTCGCCTTTGCGGCTTACGGGATTCACCGGAGTGTTTTCTTTCATCCATCCTTCGACTCTGCCGTACATGTAAACGTTGTCGAAGAACACGAGTTTTGCCCTGTGACGCTTGCATGCTTCCAGATCGTTCGTCATAATCTTCGGCCATTTCTCTTTCCATACATCGTAATTGTATTCCAGCCCCGCCGTCAGATAAACAACGTCTGAATTTTCCACTGCGTTCATTGTCTGCGACGCGTCCGTCAGGTCGCATTTTACAAGCTCTTCACTGCCGAGAACATGCTTCGGGTTTCTCCCCGCCAGTCTTATCGTTTTCGTATGCTCCGGAAGTATCTTCGCGAGCTCCGTTCCT
>CAIKZJ010000285.1 GCA_903831845.1 uncultured Ignavibacteriota bacterium | reverse complement strand
GAGTGAATTGATACATAGGACCTCCGTTAAGCGCGACATAATCTCTGCCTTCGATTTCGAAAGAGACAGTAAGCACAGTTCCTTCAGGCATCGGTCCGCCCTTGCCGTAACGCAACAGCGATTTTATTCTGGAGTTTTTAAATATTGATAAGTAAAAGCTGACTGCTTCTTCTGCGTTGTTGTCAAACCAGAGGAACGGAGTTATTTTTTTCATAGCGTTATTTGGTTTTGTTTTCCCTTAACGATAAAACAAAATATCAATAATTACGGTGCTAAAGAAGAACAAAAAAATTATCACGAAATGATAATACCGGGGATGTCCTTTCGTGTAAATTTGTATAAAATAAATTAAAACATAAAACAATGAACACGAACAACAATCTGATGTACTACCTGACAATCGAGAACATTCAGGCGATCGCAAGCCAGGAAATAAACAGACACCTGCTGCCGGAGGAAATCGATAAACTGCTGAAGTATATTCATGCCCGTGTGGGGCTTATGTGAAAGCGCTAAATACAGCTTGTTACATCTGAAATGAATTTGTATTTATCCACTGTTTATGTCCGGATTCCCGCTAAGATTCCCGATAGAATCGGGACGCAAAGAACGCGCATGCGGGAATGACAATCGGGGAAAGTAGGCCCCAAAGATTTATTTAATAATTACAAAATCTATTTTTCTTGATGCAACGTCCGCGCTGATTAATTTTACCCGCACTTTAGAGCCGGCGTGATATTCCTTACCCCTGCGTTTACCGACAGCGCAGTGGCGGCGTTCGTCGTATTCGTAGTAATCGTCCTCTATGTCCCGGTATCTCACCATTCCTTCAATCTTGAAATCGGAGAGTTCCACGAACAGCCCGAACTTGCCGATGCCGGAAATAATCGCGTCGAAATCGTCGCCGAGCTTATCCTTGATGAATTCAACCTGAAGTATCTTGGTCACTTCACGCTCGGCAGCTACGGCATTCTGTTCCTGTACGGAGCAGTGCTTGCACATGTCTTCGAGCGATTCGCGGTATCTCGGATGAAGCTTGATTTTTTCAGTGTTTCCTTTGAAATAATTGTTGTATTCGAAAAGCAGGCGGTGCACTATTAAATCCGGATATCTTCTTATAGGCGACGTGAAGTGAGTGTAATTGTCGAAGCCGAGACCGTAATGACCGATATTATCATCCGTGTAAACCGCCTTCGCCATCGAGCGTATGAGAAGGTCGTTGATAATGAATTCTTCCGGCTCGCCCTTTATCTCTTCGAGCAGTTTCTTGATTTCGTTCTTGTCTTTGAGATTCGCCTTATGTCCGAACTGGCGTATGAACTCCGAAAGGTTCTGCAGCTTCTCTGCGTCGGGCAGGTCGTGAACCCTGTAAACGAACGGAAGTTCGCTCTTCATCTTAAGCGACAGCCTGTTAACGAATTCGGTCACGCACCTGTTTGCAAGAAGCATGAATTCCTCTATCATCCGCATCGAATCGAGTCTTTCCTTGATGCCAATGCTGCGTATCAACCCCTTTTTATCTAATTCGAACTCGACTTCACGGGAATCGAAATCTATGCTTCCCTCGGCTATTCTTTTCTTTGTCATCGCCTGCGATACCCTGTACATAAGCAGTATGTCTTTCGAGTAGTCGCCTTTCTTTTTATCTATTATATCCTGAACTTCCTGGTATGTAAATCTGCGCTTGCTGTTTATTACGCTCTTCGTGAGCTCGTAATTTTTAATCCCGAAATTCTTTCCCAGTTCAATGAAGACGGTGAAAGCCAGCCTGTCGACGTTCGGCTTGAGCGAGCATAGATCGTTCGAAAGTATTTCAGGCAGCATCGGAACGACCTTGTTCGGGAAGTAAACGCTGGTGGCACGTTTGAACGCTTCTATATCGACAGCCGAGCCGTCCTTCACGAAATGCGAAACGTCGGCTATGTGAACGCCAATTTTATACCCGTCGGGTAGTTTCTCTATTGAAACCGCGTCGTCGAAGTCCTTTGCGTCTTTCGGGTCTATAGTGAACAGAGTCAAAGCGCGCAGGTCTCTTCTGTAATCGTCGATATGGCCGCTTTCCGCTTTCCGGCGGTATTCACTGAAGATGGAGGTGGTTTCGGACAGCACGTCTTCTGCAAAGAAATCCTCGAATGAATATTTTTTCATTACGGATTTTACCTCGACGAGCGTGTCACCGGCTTTGCCGAGAATTTCCACTACTCTTGCTTCAAGGTCGACAAGCCCGTCCTCGATATCTTCCGTGTTTATTATTTCGCAAACGACCTTATCGCCGTAAACCGCGCCTTTGTAATCCTTGTGCCTTACAACAACGTCAGCCCTGATTTTCCTCGAATCGGGATATACTTTAGCGTAACCTCTTTTCGGGTCGAAGAATCCCGTAATATAATACGTTTCTGTATTTATGACTTTAATTACACGTGCGTATTCAACGCCTGAATCGCCTTTGTGGGATTTCCTGAATTCAACCTTGTCGCCGACGGAGATCTTCTGGCCTTTTTTAAGTTTTATTGGAAGCATTCTGGATTTAAGGTTGTCAGGATATCTTACAGCAAGGCTCTCATTTCCGTCAAGGATAACGTCGCCTGTCAGGAAAGCGTTTTGTGTATCGGGTATTAAATAATATTTGCCTTCTTTTTTAATGTCGCCTTTAAACACAAGCTCATTTAACGCGTCGCGAAATTCGGGACGGGATGATTTGGGCACGTTCAGATTGCCGAGAAGGTGATTGAACTTATAATGCGTACCCTTGTTCTTTTTCAGGTACGCCGTTATTTCTTTGTGATATCTGATTTTATTTATGCTCTTTAAAAATCTAAGATACTTAAAACGGTTATTTTATTAGCACCATTTTTTTCACTGTACTGAAATCGCCTGTGTTGAGGATGTAATAATATACACCGCTTGAGAGGCGGCCCGCGTCGAAATTAAGATTGTAAGTGCCGGCGCCGTATTTTCCTTTAACAGGTTCTGATACGAGCCTGCCCAGAACGTTGTATACAGAAATGTTTACGTCCGAATATCTGCTTAAGGTGAATTTTATGCTCGTAACGGAATTGAACGGGTTTGGATAATTCTGGTACAGGGTGAAATCTGCCGGGACTTCTGACGAAAGGTTTGTAACGCGAACGGGATGTCCCGTGATGTCCTTGTATCTCTGGTGAAATTCCTGATAATACTGGTTTGTTATGACGGGGCTGTGAAAAATAATAATATCCTCGTCGTTGTTCAGGTTAGATGCAGCCGTCCAGTCATAAGAACCCATTACAACCCTGGAATAAGAATTATTCTGCAGCGGGTCCGCGAGCATATAGCTGTGAGACAGCCTGCCTGCTGTCGAATCGGTCCATACCTCGCTCCAGTTCTTCATCAGGCCGTAAATGCCGGAAGGGGAGTTTGGAAGATCAAACAGCCCTTTGATATTCCTGGAAGTTCTGAGAGAGTAAAGCGTGTTATAAAGGTTCTGGGATTTAAAGTCATATGCGCCGAACATGATACCCGAATGCGAAGCGGTCATGACTTCTTTAACTCTTTTTTCGACGCTGTCCGACGGGGCGAAATATATTTCCGCGTAAGTACCGTTAAGGTTAACCAGGTGCGGCGTATTATCTTTCTTGTAACTTCCGAATTTAGACATTGTAAGGTTCGGATAAACGCTGTGCGAACCCCACATCTCGTCGAATTCGCGTGTGTATATGTATGCGACCGTTCTGTCGTTTATCTCAACCGCGCTGTTCTTGTCGTTCACGAGGCTCTGATGCGAGATTTCAGCCGAGCTGTTCCAGACATAAACCAGTCCGCCGGAGCAGGTGCACCGCGCGTCGAAAATCCAGAAATTCATGTGCATGCCGTGTCCGTTTGAGATATCGCTGGTTCTTTTGAGCACGGGTATACCGTTTGCAATAAGCGTGTCAATCCAGTTTGAATTCTGTTTCCCGTCGTAAATTACTCTTATAACTACGTTATCCTGCTTTGCTCTGATGAGGGCCTGTGTTATGGAACCGGCGTCTTCAAAAGAACTAAGGGCCGCGTCTATATAATACCCCGATCTTGTTATGCGGTTCAGCAGTGTTTCTTCGAGGTTAACGAGTCCGTCCGCTTTCACAGTAGTTTTAACGGTTGTGTCTACTGACCTGTTGAAATACACTTTAACCCATCCTTCGCATGCAGATGAGGTCGCGCATATTTTATCCTGGCTGGTTGACGTACCCGACTGATTTGCAGACGTTACGTTAAAATTATAGAGCGTGTTTATGTTGAGATTGTTAAGTGTAATCTCATGATTAGTCACGAGCGCAGGCGAATAAACCGAATCGGTATAAACTATGTTCTCAAATAGCGAGTCGGATATCATCCACCTGACTTTTGAGTCGGAGGGAGCATCCGTTGTCCAGTGAATTTTCACCGTGTAGTAGCCTATGTCGGAATAATAAATATCCGAAATAACGGGAGCCGATTTTTCAATGCCGCCCGTCAGGGGAAAAAGAGCAGTCAGCAAAACGAGACAGAAGAAACGTTTCATTATTTAAAATTTTATTCTGTAAACCAGAGCTCCGCCCGTCCTGTTATCGACGGACGAGATGTTATTCTGGTTGAACGGGTCTATGTATCTTTCAAGCTGCAAAATAATGTTTTGGGAAAAGTTATTCACTCCAAATATATTATTAAGCGGGTATTCTATTAAAAAGTTTGTATTTGAGAGGTCGCGGAAGATCTGTCCTCCGAAAATGACGGTTGCGCCGGCTATCTGAGCTGTAAACCTTACGTCTGTATTCTCCGCAAAACTTCCGCTCTGTGAATCCTTGTAAGAAATGTCGGTTTTAAGAATGAACGGGAGATACGTGTTTATGATGTCCGACAGGTAGTTTGAGGCGAAACTCGTGCCGACGTTGGCGCCTACGGTTGAGAGCAGGTTCAGACGCTGATCGGCGTTAAGTTCGTCCTTGAACTTCCCGAATACTATGAAGCTCATCGCGTCGTCGCTGGGGCTGCTGCCGCCGTAAGGCGATGAGTTGACGAATATTTTCCAGTCGAGTTTCGGGTTCATCGCGTTTCCCGTGACACCGAGGTCGATTTCGACCTGCTTGGACTGGCCGGGATTGTTTATATCCTGAACGTTGGTCTTGTAGTAACTGTTTATGAACAGTTCCGGATTTATAACGTCGCCGTTGAACAGCACGTAGCCTTCTGCGGTGAAATTCTTGTAAAACTTGTAATACGCGTTCTGGCCTATGTCAACTCTTCCTCTGGTGGCAAATGATTCAGTTTCGAGATTGTCGAATGTTATGTTGGCCGAAACATTGCCTGCGAATTCCTGTCCTGTTTTTTCGTCAATTATGAGTTTGGCGTAAACGTCCTTAAGCGATTTTACCTTTATGTAATATTTGAAGTTGCTCGCTTTTGGTTTGTCGAGCGTAGTATCCGCCATCTTGTAAAAATAATTCTCGAACGGGTCAAGACGCGTGCGGTCACGCGTTGACAAGCTGTCGGTAATCCTCATCACGTAAAGTGAATCTGATTTCAGAGTAAGAGAATCGACAAGCACTTTGTAAATGAAATTATCCTTGTAAATATCGTATGCAACCTTGTACTGCGGAACTATAAGAATTCTTCCTTCTGTCAGGTTGAGGTCGCCTGTCATGTAAAGATTATCGGCGTTGCCTTTCAGAACAAGGTCGTTAACCCCCGTCGAGCCGTAAAGGTTGCCGTAAATACCCATTATGTTCTGCGTCACGTTCTCGTCGAGCAGCTTTGCCGAACCGCGAAGCCGGAGTTCCATGTCGTTAAAGGACAGGTTGCTGAAATCGATGTATCCGTTCATGTCCATCGTTTTCTTCGGGTCGGATTTATGGAATATACTGAAGTTCTGGAAATTAAGTTTCTGGTTGTCAGTATTTAGGCTGGCGTTGAAGAGATAATTGACGCCCGTCATATCGAGAGTGAAAGAGCCTTTGTCAACTGACATCCCGCCTGTAAGCAGGGGAGATCTCACGATTCCCGATATGCCGATATTTCCGTTCATTCTGCCCTTGAGGTCGGATATTACGGGTATGAACTGTTCAAGAATTTTAATCTGAAAATCCTTAGCGACGATTCCGAGGTTAACGCTGCTTTCGAGAATGCTGTTCCGCTCTTCTTCCGACGCGTCTTTGCTTAAAGGATTCTTGAAAGGAACGTTTCCGTCAATAGTAAGGAGTCCGGCATTGTTCGGATTGTAGAACGAAATCTGCGGTTTAAGAACGTTGTCTTCGTAATCCACCATTGCGTCGACCCTTCCGAGTTTCATCTTGTTCATCGACAGGAAGTCGGTGTTTGTTTCAAGGCTCAGAGACGGGTCTTCGGGGCTTCCCGTGAAACGGAGCTTTATCCTTCTTACGTTTCCCTTTATGAGGTTGTCTTTGTCAATTCTCGGGTTCGAGAACATCTGGAACTTCGCTATGTTTATCTTATCTGCGGAAAGCTGAATGTCGCTTTTTCCGTTCAGGGAATAATATCCGTCCGCGGTTATTCGCTGGCTTCCGTCGGCCAGTTTAAAGCTGTTGACGCGTATGTTATTTCCGGCGTTTCCTGTATCATTGTTTATATATTTAAAAACGACAGGTTCCTGATTCCTGAAATTATACAGGTCATACATGAAATTAAGCGTATCGAGCTGCAGGCCGTAATTATCGGATGCGAGTGTGAGTTTGCCAGTCGCGAATACGCCTTTCGCGGAGTCCATTCTGGCGAACACGCGGACCACCGGCGATTCGGCGTTGGTGTTCATATTCACGTCCATCGTATCGAGCATTGTGTTCCCGAAACGTATTTTAGAAAATCTGGTTGAAAAGTCTGTAAGATAAGTGAACGGCAAGGTGCTTCCAACGTCGTCTTTAAGAAACACTCTCACGATGCTGTTCTTGAAACCGAATACTGAATCCTTGTATTTGAAATCCTCGAATCGTCCCTGTGTGGTGAAGACAAAGGAATTCTTGTCGTTTAAAATGCGTCCTCTTATATCGCATTTGAAAACAAGGCTGCTGTCTTTCATTATAAGATACAGCGGTACGAGGCTTTTAATTTTAATGTTATATCTGAAATCGGTATCGAAGGAAGCCGCCGACTGGAACAACGCCCGTCTGTCGAGCACCGTAGCCTCCCGCTTGAAACCGAGGGTGTCATACTTAAGGTTCTTTTCTATCTGATCCGAAATCTTTTTTATGTTGGCGGAGAGCAG
>CAIKZJ010000284.1 GCA_903831845.1 uncultured Ignavibacteriota bacterium | reverse complement strand
TTTTTCTTCATTTTATCCTCCGGTTAAATGTTTATTAATTCTCTGTTGAAGCGGATAATGCCGTGGTTCCGTTCGGCAAGTCCGAGTGTTACTAATTTCCCTATTGCATTGTTGAAATTACCGCTGCCGCCGGCGTAGCCGGTTATTCTTCCGAGCTCGTCAGTCGTGTATTCAGTTGTTTTATTCTCGATTAAAACGTTGTAGATACTCCGCGGCGTTTTTCCGAACTTGTCTAACCAGGTTTCAAGCGATGAAAGATTGTTCGAATAGTATTCGTCCCCGAGGAGCCCTATCAAGTCTGATTCGCTTAATGAATCCGTTATTCTGATTCTTCCTGAGTTCCTTATTACGTATCCGCTTTTAACCAGTACTCCTACGGCATTGTTGAAATTACCGCTGCCGCCCGCGTATCCCGTCATGGCCCCTACCTGAGTGTAACTGTAATCTTTTCCGCGCCTCATCGCCAAAAATTTCAGGATAGCAAGCGGGCATTTCCCGAGATCGCTCCGCTCCGGAACCGATTTTCCATGTGCCAAGTCTGTACGCCGGATATATAGGTCTTTATCATTTTTATATCTGTTCGCCCGTTTCTTTAAATCCGGATTATTTGTGAGCGTAAGCGTTCCAACGGGGGTTTTTATATCGGTATATTTACCGTCATGTTTAAATGTTACACCCGGCTTTTTGAATTCAATCAAAACAGGACCACCCAAAACTATCTTCTCTAACTTTTGCAGTGATTGTAATAAGCCTGATAATGTCATTGGCTCAGTTAGTGGAAGAAGGCTTTTCATGTTTTCGTATTGCTGTTTTTCCGCCTCGATAAGTCCACTAATATTCTGTTCGCATTCATTAATTACACCCTGTACCGTATTCTTAGCCCATTCCATTTCCCGCTCATACATTTCTTTTAATTTCTCAATATCATCCGGCGTTTTTCCTGCCGCCGAACTTTCTGCAGCTCTTATCTGTCGTTCAAGTTCGGATACTTTCTTTTTGTAATCGTCAAGAGATTTTAATTCCTTTTCAGCCTCTTCCGGCAGGTCCGAAAGCTTCGCGAGTACGTTCTTTATGAATACCGATGGTTTCGGCGGTTCCGCCGCCTTCCGTCCGATGCCGAATACATGCTGCGTTTTTACCTCCGAAATCTTGAAACTCGTTACCTTGTTGGCGATCGCCGGGCCGAATGCGAAAAATTCCCCGGGCTTCAGTTCTCTCAGGCTGAGTATATCTTCCTTCGTTGTGAATCCGAGTTCGTCAGCTGCGCGCTTCATATCCACATCTAAACCGGTACGGCCGATAAGTTTGTTATTGCATTCCGCGGCCGCGTCCTTATGCAGTTTCGATATTCTTTGTGTCGCGAGTACCGCACAGAATCCCCGCTTCCTGCCCCGGGTGCATAAGTCAATTACGCTGCTCATGCTCTCCGCCTTCGTTGATTGAGGACAGAACTGGTGTGCTTCATCAATCACAATAAGAACCTCGTGCCATAAGCTTTTCGGCGAGTTTATCAGGGCATCAAGGAATTTCTTAACGAAAATCATTCTTTCGTATTTCTCGAGTTCGTAAAGGTCGATTATGGCGGATACATTATCTTCGAGGAGTTTCCGGCATAAAATATCAACGTGCCTCAGGTTAATGTTTATATCGTGCCCCTTCCCGATTAGCACATAATCGTATCTTTCCCGGAGCGAAGAGAATTCGCCTTCAATATCCAGTACAATCTGCTGAACTTTCCCGTGGCTCTCTTCCAGAAGTTTCCTGATTGCGTAACTCTTACCGCCGCCGCTGTTCGCCTGAACCAGTAAACGCGAGCGAATAAGCTCCTCGATGTCAATCTTTATTCCGATATCTGCTTTCATGTTAATCCCCTATTTTTAAAGGTTCCCCTGTTTTGAATTGATATGATTCGGAAAGCCATGCCAAAGCATCGCTGTCAATATCGAACCAGTCTATATTCTGAACCGCCCATAAAACGTATTTTGGATCGTCCTCAATTACCCGTTCAAGTTTTTGCCCTTTGTATTTGCCAAAGGTAAATTCCCATGTCGTATTCTTCTTATCGGCGGCCATCTTCTATCTCCTTCTTAATCTTCTGTAATTCCTGATTCATTTTCTTCCTCTCCTCAAAAGTCAAATCTTTATTCTCGTTCATTTTCTTGAAGTAAACCTTCCATTCATCCATGTTCTTAATCGTTTCTATCGGAAGTTTCCCCGCCGCGGAAGGAGTATCCGAAACATCATTGAATACTTTATCATTCGAAGAGGAGGAGTTCCCCCGGTCCTTTCCCGCCTCACTGCTCTGTTCGGCTTTATTACCACCGGAGGAACTTTCTTCTCGCTTCTTATTTTCCCCTTTTTCCGGCTCCTCTTCAAGATTGATTTTTGCTTCTTCGGTTTCGTCCACCGCTATCTCCCCTTGCCCTATCTGTATTCTGCTTACGTTGTCTATAAGCATTTTTGGTTCAAGTAACCATATTGGATATGAAAGCGTATTCCCGTCTTTATCGACTCCGCTCCGCATTTCGACACGGATAATCCAGTAAAGTTTGTTGTATGAATTTTCATCGGAATATTCCTTCAGCATTGTATGAATATGATTCCCGTTCTGAATGCTCTTACACGCGAATTTCACGTGCAGCGGAGTTAGTATTTCAAGGTTAAGCGGATTAATTACCCGGGCATAAAAAGAAACATCCCCTTTACACTTGCAGAATTTGCATTTATCCGTATTCGGGCATTTGTACATCTGGCCTTTTTTATAATCCATGAACGTTCCGCCGCCCTTGATAACTTCTTTCATTCTCGGGTCGTTCGGGTCCGTTAA
>CAIKZJ010000283.1 GCA_903831845.1 uncultured Ignavibacteriota bacterium | reverse complement strand
GAAAGGGAAAACAAGTTTTCGTACTCTTTGGTCGAAGATTCGTTCACGCGGATTGTTTACGGGGTATTCAAGAAATTCGTAATAGCCGACTGGCTCGGTTATTTCACCGCACCGGTTTGGACAAATCCCGGTGAATATTCACCGGTGATAAAAGCGCTGGCGCTACTTGGCTACTCAATACAGATATACATGGATTTTTCGGCTTACAGCGATATAGCCATCGGCGCATCGAAACTGTACGGCTTCAAAATAATGGAAAATTTTGATTACCCGTATTTCAAGTCAAACATAAGCCAGTTCTGGAGAAGCTGGCACATTTCTCTCTCCGACTGGATAAGGGATTACCTGTTCTTCCCGCTTAGCCGCGCGTTCGAAAACAGGGTGTGGCAGATATTTTTCGTTCCTTTAATTGCGATGGGAATTTGCGGACTCTGGCACGGTCCCGCGGCGCATTTCCTTCTCTGGGGCGTATTGCACGGCTTTGCGCTTTTCGTTTTTCAGATATGGGCTATGATGAAAAAGAAAAACCCGGCATTGTCAAGAATTTCAAAAACAAAATGGTTTAACGCCGCAGGCGTTGTGTTCACTTTTCTTTACGTGACCGCCTGCTGGCTCGCCTTCAGATAAAAACAAATGCAGAAAACGTTTTTTAAATATTTGCTGTTGTTCGTGATGCTGATGCTTTCCCTTGCATCGCTCTCGTTTTTCAAACTTATCGCGAAATTAAGCAGGCCGTTTATATACGGGGATTTCTAATGGGCAGAAAGTACTTATTAATATTGCTCGCTTTCATAATCGCCTTCGTCGCGGTTGAAATCCTTATCGGATACATACTCGGTTTTCCGAAATACGGCGTGCTCTGTAAACTGAAAGGCATGAGAGCCACACCCGGCCATCAGAACGTATATAAACCGTATTCGGAATACTGGAACGCGAAGGGAAAGTTTGAAATATACCGCAGAAACAATCTCGGCCTGCCCGGCGCCGACGTTAACGCATCCGAATCTTCGAAATACGTATGCGTGCTCGGCTCGTCGTTCATTGAGAATATGTACATACAGCCCGGACTCATGTCGACAACGGTTCTGCAGAGCCGCCTCAAATCCGAAAACAATTTGTTAAACGTTCTTAACCTCGGATACAACGGGTATGACCCTTACGACTGCCTGCGGAGAATGGTTTATTATGAAAACACTTACAAGCCCGGGTGCGTGATGCTTGTGATTAACTCTTATAAATCGGATTCATATAAATTAATTGAAAATCCGTTTGACATAAATCCGGCTTCGATGTATAAAGATAATTCCTTTAAATCCAACGCGAATATTTTCCTAAGAAATAATTCCGCCTTTATACGTCTTGTTTCTCTGCTGTTCCAGGAAGGCGAGGAACAGGCCGTACTTCCGCCGTCCGGCGCCCCGCCCGAAGACGAGCCGTACCTGACGGACATAGAAACGTGCCTTAACGGTTTTGTTAAGCGGTACGGGAACAGATTCATCTGCGTTTCTATCATGGGCAATAAAAACGTAAACCAAAAATTAGGTCAATATTGTAAGGATAATAATATTAATTTTGAGTACGCTGACATTATGACGCCGGACAACCAGATCGAAGGCGACTGGCATTTAAACGAAAAGGGCAATGCGGCTCTCGGGGATTTTCTCTTTGAGTCTTATCGCAAAAATTTTATTTCAGGCAAATGAACATATTCATAACCGGAATATCGCGCGGTCTCGGAAAAGAGCTTGCGGTTCATTACACGGAATCGGGGCACAAAGTTTTCGGGTTTTCAAGAAGCCTTCCTGAACACCCCGAAGGTGTTGCGAAGAAACTTCTCGATTCGGGAAATTTCGCTCATTACGCCGGCTCCGTAAACAACGATGCTGATATTGATGCGGCGGTCGATGCAGCGGTTAAATTCATGGGAAGCGTCGACGTGCTCATAAACAACGCCGCATACAAAAATTTCAAAATGCCCGACGAGATTACCGCGGAAGAGTACAGGGAAGCCGTGAATACAAACCTGACGGCGCCGATACTTATCTGCAGAAAGATTTTTCCGCTGATGATTAAAAACGGAAAAGGAAAAATTATCAACCTTTCGTCAAACGCGGGAATGGTGAGTTACGCGGGCGGCACGGCATACTGTCCGCCAAAAGCGGGACTGATAAACTATTCGCAGAGTCTCGCGAAATTTTTAAAGAATAAAAATATTTCGGTTAACGTGATAAGTCCGCCTACATTCTCGACTGACGACTACAGAAGAACAAGTCCGGATATAAATCACGGCAGGCTTCTTCAGTCTGAAAAAGTAATTAAGATCATTGATCATATTATTCTCAGCGAAAAACTCATAACGGGGAAAAATTACCCGGTGTTCAGGCTGAAAACCTGGCTCAAATACTATTATTACAGGCAGTTTGAACTGCTCGAATATCTTTTTCAGTTCAGATTAAAATGAAAAATCCCGTAATATCGCTCGGTCTTTCGACTCCGGGAATCTTCATAATGAGGCATTTTCCGAAGTCCGGCATTGCCGCGTACGGACTGGATTCCGGCCCGGGAGAAATCGGTTTTCACTCGCGGTTCGGCGTTAAGAATATCTGCCCCGACCCCGAAATAAACGGAAGAGAGTTTTTCGAGTATCTCCTTAACTTCAGAAAACAGTTCAGTGTAAAGCCCGTGCTTATTCCGTCGAGCGATAAGTTTGTTCTGCCTCTCAACGATTACGCGGAAGAACTTAAAGGGCATTATCTTTTCACGATGCCTGAAGGCGGTCTGTTAAGAAAGCTCACCAGCAAAAGATATTCTTACGAACTCGCCGTTGAGCACGGCTTTCCCGCGCCGAAGACCTGCTTTGTGCGCAACGGGGACGACCTGCAGAATTTCGTTAAGGACGTTGAGTTTCCCTGCATACTGAAACCTGAATTTCCTGAATCATGGCGTTCGGGGTTTCTGGAAGAGTACTGCTCCGGCGAAAAAGTTATAATCGTAAATTCCGCGGAAGAGATTTTCGAAAAATACGAAACCATCAGTAAATACGATGACCGTGTCATAGTCCAGGAAATCATCCCCGGGGAGGACAGCAATCTGCATTATTTCGTTTCATACATGGACAGGAACGGCGCCTGCCTCGGCTCATTCACCGGCATTAAAGAGCGCATAGCTCCCGTACATTTCGGAAGCGCGTCATATGTGAATCTTGTTTACGACGAAAAACTAAAAGACATCTCCGTAAAATGGCTTAAGGATATGAAGTTCTGGGGACTCTCCGGAATCGAAGTTAAAAAAGACGAGCGTGACGGAATATATAAACTAATAGAAGTAAATCCGCGTTTCGGACTCTGGGATGAAACGGGTTCTAAGTTCGGTATTGATGTGGCGATGATGTGCTATAAAGAACTTACGGGCGAACAACAGGAACCCGTCGAAAACAAAAACATAAACATGCGCTGGATATCCCTGCACAGGGATATACGCAGTTCCGTCGAGTATGTGCAGAAAGACCTGATACCGCTTTCTGATATAATAAGATCATATTTCAGGTGGCCGATATACGTGGGCGATATGAGGTGGAACGACCCGAAACTCGTTATACACCTGATCAAAGGCCTTTTCAGGGGAATTAAAAGAAGGCTTTCTAAATAACCGGTTAAAAATTAATGTTCGATTATTTTCACATAATAGATTTCAGCGGTAAACAAAGGGCAAACGGGAAATATTCTTTTCTTGAAAACCCGTTTTATAAAAATATTTCCGCGGTTGAATACACGAAAGAATCTGACAACTCCCGCGCAGTTTTTATGGAAAGAGAAAAAACAGAAAAGAATTATTCCGAACTGAACGGCATCTCTCTGTTTCTTTACGGCACCGCTTACACAAATAACAGATACCGGGAAGAAACAGGAAAAAAACCGGTAATGATTTACGCCGACGCCCTCAGCGATATGTACGCGCAGAACG
>CAIKZJ010000282.1 GCA_903831845.1 uncultured Ignavibacteriota bacterium | reverse complement strand
TTCATTCACCATTGTCTGCACTTCTCTCCCGGCCGCGTCATAAACCTTTACCGTAACATCGCTCTTCATTGAACATTGAAGATTGAAAATTGTAGATTGATTGAAGGGGTTCGGGTAATTCTGCCCCAATTCAAACCTATCCGGAATCTCATTTGAAATGTTTGAGACGAAGACCGCGCCGCCGTCAGTCGTTTTGAAGATGTAACCGTTATCACTGGACGCATATCCTGTATAACTAAGAATAAAACTCAATGAAAGTATCGATTTTCTTTTATCCATTAGTGACGGCCGCCAGTTGTATCCGCCGTCCGTGGTTTTGAAGATTCCGTACGAAGTTCCTATAAAGCCTGTCGTGGCATTGACAAATTTTATGTCGTGTATATAATAGCATGTGTCAATTGTTGATATTAATGTCCAGTTCTCCCCGGTGTTAGTAGTTTTATATACCTTACCTAAAGGCCAATTGCCGTGAGAACCGCAGAATCCTGTCGTCTTGTTTATGAAATTAATGGACATAATATTCATGCCTGTTCCGGAAAAATCAAGGACGTTCCAGTTTGCACCTCCATTGGTTGTCTTATTAATCCTTGGATTACCGTCACATACAAACCAGGTATCAGGATCAGTATAGGCGATATAACCAGGCTCGCTCCAGTTAACCCCTGACTGCCTGACCCACGTTTCACCTCCGTCCGTTGTTTTGTGTACGGTACTGTATTTCGATGCAATAAATCCTGTGTTGTAATTACAGAACTTCACTTTGAAAAACGAGGCGGCTATTGTGTCCAGGGATCTCCAGGTAACTCCCGCGTCTGTAGTTTTAGCTATATATGAACCGTTACCGTACATCCAGCAGCTCACATAACCGGTATTGACATCAAGAAAACTTAAATCGTCTGCCGACGAAGTAAGAAACTCCGTTTTCTGCCAGGTGTTCCCTCCATTCGTGGTTCTCATAAACATTCCGGGCGCAAGCCCGTAATAACTTCCGCATGCATACCCTGTATACTTGGACTTAAATTGTACGGCAAAGGTGTACAGGTTAGCAGTTGTATCGTTCACGTGATACCAGCCCGACTGGGAATAAGCAAGTCCGCTCATTAAGAGCAATGCAAAGATAAAAACCGATTTTAAATTCTTCATAATCCGTATAAAGATTTAATAAATCATTTCGGCTGAAACCGTATTTATTTATATCTCATATCCCCTGCCTGAAGGCAGGTCTTTCAATTAATAATTAGTAATTAGTAAATGGTAATTACTTTATCATTATCATTTTTCTTACCGCTGTCTGATTGCCATCGATTGTCATGCTGTAATAATAAATTCCGCTGCAAAGTTTGGAGCCGTCGAACCGCACCCGATATGTTCCCTGAGCAAGAGTCTCATCAACCAGCGTCTGTAATTCCCTTCCCGCCGCGTCATAGACCTTTATCGCAACGTCGCTCTTCATTTGCAGTTTAAAATCTATAATCGAAAATTGATTGAAGGGGTTTGGATAATTCTGCCCCAATTCAAACCTGTCCGGAATCTCATTTGAGATATTCGAAACGAAGACCGAGCCTCCATTTGTGGTTTTAAACAATCTGCCGTTTTCCGTTCCGCAAAATCCGGTGCTTGCATTAATGCAACATAGGCCCAGCGTTACCTGATTGTGAGGGAATTGCTGCCCCCAGTTGACTCCTCCGTTAGTAGTTTTAAGTATCATACCGTTATTGCCGCCTTCGTAATAATCCCCGGATACGAATCCTGTATTTTCATTTATGAAATAAGCGTGCTTCAGCAACAGCTGAGTTTGCGGCATCGTACAGGTATACGTCCAATTAATTCCCCCGTCTGTCGTTTTTCTGACAACCGAAAGAGAATTATCTCTGGTCAAACTGTAACCTGTATTAACATTCAGAAAGAATATATCATAATTGACAACCGTTCTCGAATCTGTCAGCCAGTCGGTTCCTCCGTTTGTTGATATCATAATACCACCGGTGCTTGCGGTTTTGATGTTATTCGGATCAAAATACAAGACTTTCGTAGCAGAGTAAGATGTGGTTTTTACCAGACTCCAGTTCAATCCTCCGTTGGTGGTTTTATAAATACCGGTCATACTCACGAACATAATTCCGGTATTTGCGTCGCAAAAACCTATTCGGCTCAGGCTGGTATTACGGATACTTGAAACAACCTGCCAGTTGACTCCGCCGTTTGTAGTCTTCAATATATAAGTGGAATCATGATAATTTATTGTATGAGCACCCGAAGCGTAACCCGTATTATTATTGACGAATTCTATATCATCAAGCCAATAACCGTCAATAAATGTCTTTTGCCAGTTAATACCACCGTCCGTGGTTTTTAAAACAACCGCTCTGTTAACAGCTGAATTCGAACCGAGAGCGTAGCCTGTGCTTGCGGAAGGAAATACAACTTCATACATCATATACCCGCTTTCCGCATCAGATACCTGGAACCATCCAGATTGAGCATAGGCGATACCGCTTATGAGAAGCAGCGCGATAATTAATGCTGATTGTAATGTTTTCATAATCTGAAAATAAATTTTATAAATCATTTCGGCTGAAGCCGGATTTATTTATTTCTTATATCCCCTGCCTGAAGGCAGGGGCAATTCAGCTATGTGTAAATAATAATTATTAATTACTAATTACTAATTACCAATTGCTACTTTATCATAGCCATTTTTTTCACGCGGTCATACACCACGCTGCCGCCGTTCGGGTTC
>CAIKZJ010000281.1 GCA_903831845.1 uncultured Ignavibacteriota bacterium | reverse complement strand
TTTTGTTTTAATTGTCAGGGTTAACAAGAAGTTCTTTAAGTATTATGTTTAGGTCGCTTTGCCTTTCGCTGTCCCGGCTTTCGGTTTTAGACGAATACCTGAGCAGGAAGCCTATATTCAGGATAACAATTATCAGGGCGGTGATAATGAGTTTCGGAACAAACCCGGAATCGAATTTATTCTTTTCTTTACGCCCGAGTCTCAGCTGCAGGCTGCGTTTCCATTCCGCAGTGACGTCAAGTCCGCCGGAAGAGCCGAACTCCTCCAGTTTTCTTTCGACAAGGCTGTTTATATTTTTTTCCTTCATTTCCATTCTCAGTTTATTAGAAGATTAATTTTATTTTTTCTGGCACTAAATATTTTCCTTAAGTATTTTTTCGAGTTTTTTGCAGGTTTTTTTCTTCGCGTGCGAAACCAGGGAATCGACAGCGACCGTCGTTGTGTTCATTATTTCCGCTATTTCTTTGCTCGTATATCCTTCTACCTTGCTCAGAGTGAACGCTATGCGCTGATTATCGGGCAGTGTATCGAGCGCTTCCATAATCTCCATCAGTCTGTCTTTTTCGTGAATATCCGAGTCGGGCATTTTACCGCCGCCGATAAAATCCCTTACGTCGTCGAGGTGGATTATTTTGGCAAGTCCCGCGAACCTTCTTTTCCTTTTCCGTTTCTTCAGTTCGTCCAGGCATTTAGTAACTGCAATCCTGTAAATCCAGGTTGAAAGTTTTGAATTGACCCTGAAAGATTTTACGGAGCGGAATACTTCGATGAAAACTTCCTGTGATATGTCTTCGGCGTCGGTCTTGTCCTGGAAGAATTTATAGCAGGTGTTCAGAACCCTTTCAGCATGCGCAGAAACCAATACATCAAACGCGGCTCTGTCGCCGGTCTTTAATTTTTCAATTAATATATCGTCGTTCATTTGAGTATGAGGTTCCTGCATTCCTTAATTAGACAAACTTACTTCACCTTTTGTTTATTTAGACGATTTTTTTTGTTTAAACCTGCACTTTTTTGCGAAAAAATAATGATTCCCGGGCTTAGAATTCCCGGGAATGCTTTTGGGAGAAATAAGTGTGTTCGGTAAATTGCATTTTTAAATCTAAAAATATTTTTTATGATTTATTATACTCATTTATAAATAGTTTCCCGATGAACAAGAAAATATCATTCAAGCTTAACGGCAGAACGGTCGCGGTTGAAACCGACCCTTCAAGAAAACTGCTGTGGGTGCTGAGGGTCGACCTCGGGCTCACGGGCACCAAATACGGGTGCGGAGAAAGTTACTGCGGCTCCTGTACAGTTGTCGTTAACGGTGCAGCGGAACGTTCCTGCCAGCTGACTCTGGGCGACGTCGAAAAAAAGGAAGTCATAACGATTGAAGGCCTGCTCAACGGCGAAGAGCCTCACCCTCTTCAGAAAGCTTTCATTGAGTACGACGCGCTTCAGTGCGGTTACTGCACACCGGGCATGATTATGAACGCCTATTCTCTTCTTAAGAAAAATCCTAATCCGACTG
>CAIKZJ010000280.1 GCA_903831845.1 uncultured Ignavibacteriota bacterium | reverse complement strand
CCCGGAACGTCTTCGGCGCAGGACGGTTACGGAAAATTCAACGATGACGGCGCGGGTACGAACAAGATAGGCGTTGAAGTGCAGTCGTACTCATACGCTTTCACTACAGCGGCCGATATGGATTATATACTTTTAAAGTATAAGATTAAAAACACGAACGGTACCGCTATCTCCAACGCGTACGCGGGTATATATATGTGGTTTGCTCCTGACGGCAATTTCGGCTCCGATAACGTATCCAGGCTGAGTTCTGCGAACAAACTGGCTTACACGCACAATAACGGCGTATCGAACATATATCTCGGTCTTGGCCTGATGACAAACCAGAACATGAACTTCAAGATAGTCACGGCTACGGAAGTAATGAACGGATTTACGACGCAGGAAAAATGGGACGCGATGAGCAACGGAATTGTCAACGATTCGATAGGACCGGGTTCCAACTGTCTCGTGTTATCAGTCGGACCTCTTAACATTCCTGCGGGCGCAACCGAAACAGTAGGTTTCGCGGTACTTAAAGGAACCGACGTGGCGGACCTCATAGCGAAAAATAATCTGGCGAAAACAAAATACGGTTCGGTCGGCATCAGGCAGATTACAAGCGAAATCCCGACTGTGTTCAGTCTTTCGCAGAACTATCCGAATCCTTTCAACCCGGTGACCAGCATCGAATTCGGTCTGCCGAAGGATGAAATGGTATCGCTGAAGGTACACGACATGCTCGGAAGGGAAGTAAAGACAGTGGTTAACGAATTCAAGAAGGCGGGAACATACCAGGTTGGTTTCGACGCTTCCGCGTTAAGCTCCGGCGTCTATTTCTACAGGATGCAGGCAGGCTCGTTCACTGATATAAAGAGAATGGTAGTTGTGAAGTAAAAGAAATCATTATAGCATATATGAAGTCCCGGCCTTCGGCCGGGATTTTTTTATATCAAAAATCATTAATGCATATAAAAAATTAAAGCTTCTATCCGTTCAGTTGTGATTTAGAATAGATTGAAAAACCAATTATTAATTACTAATTATTAATTGTTAATCCGCTCTTGTGGCAGCATTATTTACTTGATTAAATATATAAGTTAAATTATATTTGTCTGATAATATGGCGTAGAAACAAAAGAGTGGGTTGATGACCCACTTTTTTTTTGGTTATGGAAAAAAAGATTGAAAATATCGCCGAAAGCGCATTAAACGGCAAAAATGTTCGTTTAATCGATATTGAGATACGCGGAGAAAAAAAGAACAAAGTCGTTGAAATTTACGTGGATTCTCCCGCGGAACTAAGCCTTGACGAGATAACAGAGGTGTCGAGGGATATAAATACTCTTATCGACGAGAGCGACATCAAAGGCGAAATTCTTAAAGTTGTAGTATCATCGCCCGGAGTCGAGAGGCCTTTCAGGTTCGAATGGCAGGCCGCGAAACACGTAAACAGGGTGTTCGAATTCGGAACCGCCAGCGATAAATTCACCGGCAGGCTTTTAAGGGCTGACGGCGATGAACTGGTGTTCGAGATCAAGACGGGAAAGAAAGAAGTGACGGAGAAATCGGTGAGATTTTCCGAGCTCGATTTTTTAAAAGTAAAATTACCTTTTTAAATTATTAAAAACCGGATTTATGAAATCTGAGATAGTAGAAGCATTTGTCCAGATGGCAAAAATGAAGAGTATCGACAGGGATATTCTCGAGAGCGTAATAAAAGACTCTTTCAGGAAAATGATGGAGAAGAAACACGGCCCGACCGCGAACTTCGACGTTATAGTGAACATGGAGAAAGGTAACATTGAAATATTCCTGTACAAGACCGTCGTCGAAGAAGTGACCGACCCCGCGACAGAGATAGACCTTGAATCCGCGCAGGACAAGTCGGGAGAAGACTTCGCGATTGGAGACGATTTTGTCGAGGAAATTCCTATCGAGGAATTCGGACGCAGGTCAGTGCTTAACCTTAAACAGAACCTTAACCAGAAACTCAGGGAGATAGACAAGGAAGTCACTTTCAATTTTTATAAAGAACAGGTCGGGGAAATCCTCGTGGGCGAAGTCTACCAGATAAAACCGAACTCGATACTTCTGATACATAACGGCAACGAGCTTTTCTTTCCGAAGGAAGAACAGATAGCGAAAGAGCGCTACAAAAAAGGCGATAACATTCGCGTGATTATAAAGAGACTCGACAAGAAATCGTCCGGTCCGCCGCTCGTAGTCGTCTCAAGAGCCGACGAAAGGTTTCTCTACAAGCTTTTTGAACTGGAGATACCCGAAATTTATGACGGCATACTCGAGATAAAAGCAATTGCAAGAGACCCGGGCGAACGTGCGAAGATAGCCGTCGTGTCGAACGACGACAAGATAGACGCCGTTGGCGCATGCGTCGGCATGAAGGGCATGAGAATACATTCGATAGTCCGCGAACTCAGCAACGAAAACATCGACGTGATTAATTACACTGAAGACAGCGCTCTTTACATCGCACGGGCCCTTTCGCCTGCAAAGCTTTCGGACATCTATATCGACAACGAAAACAAAATTGCAAAGATCTACGCCGACGAGGATCAGGTAAGCCTCATAATCGGCAAGAACGGGCAGAACATAAAGCTCGCTTCGAAACTTACCGGCTATCAGATCGACGTCATACGCGAGAACGCCGATGAGGAAAAGAATGGCGAGGAAGAGAAATCCGAAGAGGAAATAAGCGAAAACACTAACGAAGAAAATTCAAATAATTAATTACAGCATAAACATTATTTATGTCAGACAGTACGCTTCAAAAAATGAAACTGGTCAAGCTTGTTAAGGAAATTAACAGGTCGAAAGAGGATATTATTGAATACCTCAAGACAATAGGTATCGACAAGGTAACTATCAACACTACTTTAGAAGCGGATACTGTATCTAAAGTCTATAACCATTTCAAACGCGACCTCGAAGAGCAGGAAAAACACGTAAAGAAGATCGTTGATTTCGTAAAACAGAACAAGGTTGAGATTTCCGAAGCGACTGAAGTGCTTCAGAAAGAGGAAGAGGCAAAAAAGAAAAGGGAAGAGGAAAAACTTCTCAAGAAAAACCTCGAAGAGCAGAAGAAGAAAATCGAGGATGAGCGCAAACAGCAGGAACTCATCGCCTTCAAGGAACATGAGGCGCGCGTAAAAGCTGAAGAAGAGGAAGCAAAGAAGAGAAAAACCGAACTCGAAAAGCTTTTCGAAACGCAGAAGAAAGCAAAAGAAGCGAAGAAGGCTGAAAAGAAGGAAAAACCATCTAAACAGGAGACTAAACCCGAAACAGCCGCAACCGAGACAACGGATAAAAAAGAGAAGACGGAAACCGCCGAAACCGCGGCAATTCCCGTTCCGCATATAGTATCTGCAAAAGATTTTCCCGCAGGAACCGCCGATAACAGAAAACCGACACCAAAGACCGACGGACAGCAGAAGAAACACGAAGAGAAAAAATTCAGGTCGGATAAGCCGTTCAACAAGGATTTCAAGCACAGGACAGAGAATAAAGGAACGGGAACAGGCGAAAAGCCGAAATTCGACAGGCAGAACAAAGGCAAATTCGAAAAGGTAACTATCAAGGATACCGGCAAGCCTCCTAAGAAGTTTATAAAAGACAAAGATAAAAAACCGGGCGGTACGTTCAAGCCGGGCGGTACATTCAAGCCGGGCGGTCCGCCGAAACCTGGAGTCGCACCTCAGGCTGTGCCCCTCAAGGACGCAAAGAAGAGCGTAAAGGACAAAGAAAAGAAGAAAACTGAAACCGATTACGAACGCAAGAAAAAGAAAGTAGCGAAGGGCCAGAAAGCAAGGGAATTTTCGCAGAAGGAAATCGACGAGGCAATAAGGGAAACATTCGCCAAGATTGAGGACGACAGCGGCGCGTCTGCAAGAAGCATAGCGAGAAAGAAAAAGAAAAAAGAAAGACTCGAACAGGAAAAGAAGGCAGCCGAGATTCAGGAAGCGAGAAAGAACATTCTTAGCGTTACCGAATTCGTGTCGACAATGGAGCTTTCCAATATCATGGGCGTTCCGGCAAACGAGATTATAAAGAAGTGCTTCGACCTCGGCATGATGGTTTCGATAAACCAGCGTCTCGAGAAAGACCTTATACTGCTTCTCGCGGAGGAATTCGGTTACAAAATAGAATTCCAGAGCGAATACGAGGAAGACCTGCTTAAGGACGAAGAGGACGCGGAAGAGCTGCTTAAGGACAGGCCTCCGGTCGTAACGGTCATGGGTCACGTCGACCACGGTAAAACATCGCTTCTCGACTACGTGAGAAAAGCAAACGTCGTCGCGGGCGAAGCGGGCGGTATTACACAGCATATCGGCGCTTATAAAGTCAAACTTGAAAACGGTAAACATATTACTTTCCTCGATACGCCGGGTCACGAAGCGTTCACTGCAATGCGCGCGCGCGGCGGACAGGCTGCCGACATAGTCGTACTGGTGGTAGCTGCTGACGACAGCGTCATGCCGCAGACTATTGAGGCTATCAACCACGCCCAGGCGGCAGGCGTGCCTATCGTTATCGCCATTAACAAGGTCGATAAGCCCGAAGCAAACGTGGAACGCATTAAATCACAGCTTGCCGACAGAAATATCCTCGTAGAGGAATGGGGCGGAAAGTACCAGTCGGTAGAGATATCCGCGAAGAAGGGAATGAACATTGAACTTCTTCTCGAAAAGATACTGCTCGAAGCCGAAATGCTGCAGCTAAAAGCCAACCCAGACAGGGAAGCGCGAGGCGTTGTTCTTGAATCGAAACTTGACAAGGGCAGGGGCTCCGTAGCCACAGTGCTCGTGCAGAAAGGAACCCTCAAGATCGGCGACAGTTTCGTAGCTGGAGTTTATTCAGGCAAGGTGAGGGCGATGTTCGACGAAAGAGACAACAGAATTGAATTTGCGGGTCCATCTACTCCGGTTCAGATAATAGGTTTTGAAGGGCTTCCGCAGGCCGGCGATATGGTTATTGTCCTCAAATCGGAAACTGAAGTAAGGGCGATAGCTCTGAAACGCCAGCAGCTTAAACGCGAACAGGAATTAAGACAGGTTAAGCATACAACGCTTGAAGATATTACGAATCAGATTAAACTCGGACAATCGGTCGAATTAAGCATTATTCTCAAAACGGACGTGGACGGCTCCGCGGAAGCGCTTGCGGATTCGCTGCATAAGCTTTCCAAACCGGGCGCGGCTACCGTGAGAGTCATACATAAGGCGGTGGGCGCCATAACGGAATCGGACGTTCTTCTTGCAGAAGCTTCAAACGCCGTAATAATCGGTTTCAACGTAAGGCCGAACCTCAACGCGAGAAAGCTCGCGGAGAAGAGCAACGTTGAAATAAGGCTTCATAACATTATTTACGCCGCGATTGACGAAGTAAAGCAGGTGCTCGAAGGACTGCTTGCGCCTGAAGTTAACGAGGAAATCACCGCTACTATCGAAGTAAGACAGGTGTTCAAGGTCCCGAAAGTCGGTAACATTGCGGGATGCTATGTTCAGGACGGCAAGATAATCCGTAACCATAAGGTAAGACTAATAAGGGACGGTCTCGAAATATTCAACGGCACTATTTCTTCGCTGAAGAGAATTAAGGACGATGTCCGTGAAGTAGAATCCGGGTACGAATGCGGAATAGGCCTTGAGAATTTCAGCGACGTTAAAGTAGGCGACGTTATTGAAGGCTATAAATTAATAGAAACAAAACGTAAACTCGAGTCGGTATAGGCATGTCTATCAGGATGGAAAAGGTGGCCGAAGAGATTAAGCACAGGCTTAATACGGCGATGACGAAAGATCTTGCCGATCTCAATGCCGGACTCATTACAATTTCCAGGGTGATTATGTCTCCGGACCTTAAACTTGCAAAGGTTTATGTATCGTTTCTCGGAAACAAAGAGCCCGCGGAAAAACTTATCGAAAGAATCAATTTCAGAAAACCCCATATCCGTTACATGCTTGGAAGACAGATTACTATGAAATATACACCGGACCTTATATTCTATTTTGACGACACTATGGAATACGCGGACAAGATAAACAAGCTGCTTAACGAAGTGAAGAAACACGACGGCCTTACGCACGCCGAAGGTAATGAGACAGAGCCGGAAAATTAGCAAGTAGATTTTTATAAAAGAAAAAAGCGAAACATTTTGTGTTTCGCTTTTTTAATGTAAGGGTGTTCACGAATAAAACACTTGTTTGCCTAAGCCTCGCATCCCACGCTACGAACCCCTTTGAGACGATCTTAACATCGCTCTCTTAGTTTGTCCGGAATTATCCCTTTCGCTGTCCTTCGCTCCGTTGTATATCAGAAATCCGATGAACGATATCAGTACAACAAAAAATACGACGGTGTAAATGACAATTCCTTTCCTGCTTTCGTCGTCGTACATTCCCTTTACCCTTTCCTTTACCCTTTCTTATTTATTATACTTAATTACTTATAATATTTACAATTATCATGCCGCTATATTCTTAGCTCAATTTTTTATTTATCGCTTATCGGGGGCCTGCATAGTAAGCTTGCTTAAAACGTAGTATATATACTACTGTTTTTGGGGATAAATTGAACACAAAGTCCGGTTTTCAACTGTTTTTGATGTATTGGGTTTTTCATAATTCAGCAATTTTGACCTGACGGGGGTTGGCGTTTATTTGGACTCAAAATAGTTCAGTTTTTACCTGATGAACTTTTTTTTTACAATTCTCTTACAAATTTATTATTTTATTGTGACAGTTCTTTAAAACGGATTCCGGATATTGAAGCAGATTAAACTAAGGAGAAAAATTATGCTTTACAAAAAATTTTACGCCGGAAAATTTCTCTTACTGAAGAAAACCCTTTCTCTGATTCTGTTGCTCTCGTTTTCACTAACTGTGTTTTCCTGTACGACGACTGAAATCAGCAATTGCACCCCGGACGAATTCATACAGAAAAGAAAAGGCAACACGAAAGAGTTAACTCAGATAACAACTTTTACCGAAAAACTGGATATTGTTGACAATAATGTTCAGTATTTACACTCCGCTGCCGATTCTGCCGGTTATCTTTCGTTTAAAAAAGCGGATACAGTCGTGGTTCGGGGACAGGGCGGCTTTAAGCTTCGGGTGACTCAACGGAAAATCCCTTTGAGGGATATTTTAAACCTGCAATTTTCTGATGAAGAATTCGACGCGGGAAAAACTCTGGTATATACAGGTCTTACCGTTGTCGGAATTATCGCTATAATCACGATTCTATTACTGATTTTTCCTCCGCGAATTGGTATCGGCATGTCAGGTTCTTTAGGGAAATAATACCGGTATTAACCGCTCGGATATCCTTTTCAGCCGGTCCGGCCCGCATGTCTTTTTACAAATTTTTGACAAAACAATTGATTTAATATGACAATTCTCCTTATAACGTGAGGTAATTTGATTTAGAATTTTTAAGGAGACTGATCATGATTTACAAAATATTAAATGCCGGAAAATACCTGATGCTGAAGAAATCCTTATCGCTGATTCTTATGACTACGGTTTCAGTAATGGCATTTTCCTGCACGACGACTGAAATCAGCAATTATACCCCGGATGAATTTATATCGAAGAATGCAGGCAATATTGAAGACCTTACGGAAATCATGACTGACAGCAGTACAGTGGATGTGACGGATATGATGGTTTCGTATTCATGCTCAAAGGAAACCTTTCCCGGGTATCTGTCTTTTAACAAAGCGGATACAGTCGTATCTCCCGGACAGAAAGGATTTAAAATCCGTATGGTGCCGCAAAAAATATCTCTGAAAGAAATTACTAATCTCAGGTATACTTATACCAGATTTAATACAGAGAAGACTCTGCTCTGCACAGGAGTGGCGCTTGCAGTATTGATAGTAATCGGCATCATTGCATATCTGCTTAATCCGCCAAAATTTACTTTATTCGAAATACATAATAATTGACCGATATGTTTATTCTCGGTGTAATCAGCACCGGAAGGCGTAATTAAGCGCCGCTTAAAAGTTTACTTTTTGTAAATTAGAAATATAATATTAGTTACTATACCCGGTTATTTCAGATACAGCATTTTCTTCGTTATGACATTGCCTTCGAAATACAGCCTGTAAAAATATATCCCCGAACCGTATGCCTGCGCGTCCCATATCAGATTATGCCTGCCCGCGTTCTTGACGCAGTTTTCAAGCGTCTCAAGTTTTCTGCCGAGTGCGTCGTAAATCTGGACAGATACGAAACCGTTACGTGGAATGTCATATGTGATGTTTGTCGACGGATTAAACGGATTCGGATAGTTCTGCAAAAGATCGACAGTAACCGGCAGTCCGGTATTTTCTCCGCCTATTCCGACATGGTACAGTTCAACGAAATTCCCGGGAGTCATGTCGCGCCCGTAAAAACCCTGGTATGTCGGAGAATATCTCTGTACCCTGAATTCAGAATTCATCGTTTCAGTAGGGTGAGTAGGGTCGTGAGGAATAGTATCGTCAAAATACAATGGACCTGTGTTTATAACGGGATTGACGTATTTCCATACAGTCTGCCCTGACTGCGTTACTTCGAAAAATATTCCGAGCGTTCCGTAACAGATCAGTGTGTTGCCGTTCGGAAGTCTCTGCGCACCGGAAATATCGGAAGCGTACATTGAAGTCGGCGGACTCGCCGTGTACGTCCATGTGAGGCTCGTCGGACCGAATGCGGTTCCGGGAGTCCTGGTATAAAATCCGTTATTATCGACGGGCGGCGTGAATTCGTCTATCGACGAGTAATTTCTGTTGACGCCGTTATTGAAAACCAGCATGTTGCCCTGGCCGGGACAAAGCGTATCTATCCATTGGGCGTCGTGCTGTTCGAAAAGCTTCTGGTTGCTGGCATTTCCGATTTTATAACAGGAAGGATTTCCCCACCTGTACAGAAGGTCTCCGCCCTTGCCGTATCTTCCGCCTGTATGTCCAGCAGCTTCTGTCGTTGTTGTCGAATGGTCAATTACCCATACTTCGCTGTTGCCTCGTACGCTTAAAATTATCTGGTCGAATCTTGAGTTGTACGCGATAGCGTTCATGTGATTCCAGAAGCAGGGCAGAAGCCTGCCGTCTCCGTCGCAGTCAACAAGTTCCGGGTGATTTGCTACAATGCCGTAATTGGATTTTGTCGAATCGAAATCCTGTATAAGATGGTCCCATATGTGCCATTGCCAGACGATAGTACCTCCGGACGGATAAGTCGGCTGGACTTCGATCACGTAATCAGGAAGCATATATCCTTTTGTGATAATTTCCTGCTGGTATCTCGCAGGGTTGAAACCCGCGGCAAGAAGCTGCGCAAGCGTTTTTTTCTCGACTGCCAGCATGAGTATATTGCCGTTCGGGAGACGCCTGATGTCGTGATGGGAAGTATAATTCGCCGTGGAATAGTCGAAAGACCATACAAGGGTATCGCCCCATGAGTATTCCTCGACACGTCCGCCTTCTCCTCCGCCTGTACCGAGCTGCCCCATTACCATGCAGGCCCTTAACAGATGGCCGTTGGGCAGAATGTAAACAGACTGGCCGGGAGCATAAGTGCTGTTCGACCATTTGTGTATAAGCCGTCCGGCATTGTTGATAAGGTACGTAGAAGTATAATGTTTCGGCGCAAAGAGCGTGTAACCTTTGTAAGTGTTAGCCGTGTCGTTAACGAAGAGTCCCACAGTTCTTGTCTGCGCATAAAGATTGCAGGAGAAGATGAGAGAAATAAAAAGCAATATAAAAATTTTTTTCCGGTCAGCCATTTTTCCGTCCTTTATTAAATTCATTTTATTAAAATCATTTTTTTTGTTTCGGCGAATTTGCCCGCTGTAATGCGGCAGAAGTAAACTCCGCCCGGATATCCCGAGGCGTCGAAATTAACCCTGTATGTTCCGGGGGAATGCGTCTCTCCGGTCAGCGTTTTTATTTGTTTACCCAGTATGTCGTAAACAATAATGCTGACCTGACAGCGTTCCGGAATCTCATATCTGATAGTCGTTGAGGGATTGAACGGATTAGGATAATTCTGGTATAATCTGAATGAAGAAGGCGTACTGCCGCTTTCACGGATGATGCCCGTATGATAAAGTTCTATGAAATTTCCCGGTGTAAGGTCTTTGCCGGTAAATGCCTCATATGTGGGCGCATACCTGTGTACTTTGAAAACATAATTCTGAAACGTCCCCGTGTTATTCGGGTCAATCGGGATGCTGTCATCGAAATACAGAGGTCCGGTATTGATAACGGGATTGATGTATTTCCAGACGACCTGACCGCCCGATGTTACTTCGAATAAATTTCCGGTCGGGCCTCCTGTAATCAGAGTATTGCCGTTTGGAAGCCTCTGCACACCCGATATATTAGCGCAGTAAAATGAAGCCGGGGGTGTCGCAGTATAAGTCCATGCGAGACTCGTCGGACCGAATGCCGTCCCGGCCGCCCTGTAATAAAAGCCCAGGCTGTCGACCGGAGGAACGAACTGGTCTGCGGAGGAATAATTTCTGCCGACGCCGTTATTGAATACTGTCATGTTTCCGGCGCCCGGGCAGAGAGAGTCGACCCATTCTGCATCGTGCTGCATGAATAATTTCTGGTTTGCGGATGTACCGAGTTTGTAGCAGGCGGGATTTCCCCAGCGGTAAAGCAGGTCGCCGCCCTGTCCGTAACGGCCGCCTGTATGTCCTGCCGCCTGAAGCGTTGTCGTCGAATGGTCTATGACCCATATTTCGCTGTTGCTTCTGCAGCTGATTATTATCTGGTCTAATTTCGCGTTGTAGTTTATAGAATTCATGTGGTTCCAGAGGAGTTTTGCTTTCTGAACTCCGTCTCCGTCGCAGTCAACAAGTTCGGGATGATTTGCCACGACCCCGTAATTCAGCTTGGTGGGGTCGAAGTCCTGTATAAGATGATCCCATACGTGCCATTCCCATACAATCGTTCCGCCGGAAGGATATGTCGGCTGAACTTCTATTATATAATCGGGCAGCATGTATCCTGACGTGATTATTTCAGACTGGAACTTGCTGGAGTCGAAACCCGATGCAAGCGCCTGCGCAAGCGTTTTCTTCTCGCATGCTATCATAAGCACGTTTCCGTTCGGCAGATATCTGACATCGTGATGAGTTATGTAATTCTGTGTGTTGTGATTATAATACCAAAGCAAAGTATCGCCCCATGAATAAAGCTCGACTCTTCCGCCTTCTCCTCCGACAATATAACCCTGAACTTTGCAGGACCGGAGCAGGTTGCCGTTCGGAAGCAGATAAACAGCATTGCCGGGAGAGTAAGCGCTGTTCGACCATTTATGTACAAGGCGGCCCTGGTTGTTTATCAGATATGTAGCGGTGTATTTGTTCGGCGCCATCAGCGTATACCCTTTGTAGGAAAGCGACGTGTCATTCAGGAAAAGACCAACGGTTCTTGTCTGAGGGTATGAAGAATTTACTGCCGCTGTAAGAATCAGCAGTGCGATAATCAGGGGAAAATGTTTTTTTAACATATTGAATCGCTTTAGATTTATTTTGCGAGTACCATTTTTATGCTCTTTCTTGTATTTTCAGTCTCGAGTACGCAGAAATATATTCCGCTTCCGAAACCGGCGCCGTTCCATTCATAAGAATAATTTCCTGGATTCATGCGCGCATCGATAAGTTCGCTTACTATTCTGCCGAGTACATCGTATACTTTCAACGTGACTCTGCCTGCTTTCTCAAGTGAGAATGAAATATTCGTAGAAGGATTAAACGGATTCGGATAATTCTGCTTAAGCGAAAAATTATCTATAATACCTGTGTTTTCGTTTATGCCGACTGACGACGAATACACATATCTTGCAACCCTGAAACTTACGTGGTACCATGCATGATTCGGGTCCTGCGGGCCTCTGTAGTAAGACGGGTTTCTGTTGGCTACTCTTGAATGTCCCCATTGTCCGTTGTACCAGTTGCCTCCTCTCATTCCTCTATAAGGTTTGCCGTCGGGCATTATCGTTCCGGCATCAGGTCCCTTGGGATTTCTGTACGGGCTGACGCTGTAATAATTCTGTCCGTACCAGTCATTAATATGCTCCCATGTATTTCCTGCCATGTCATACAAACCGTAAGCATTTGCGCCGTTCGTAGTCTGGTAAGAGGTAGCGCTTCCGGGCCAGTTAAATGCGGATTTTAGTTTCAACTGACCGTCGTAGAATCCGACAGGCGTTGTAAAAGGATATGCGCCGGTTTCATAAGGGTCGCCCGAACTCGGCCAGTTCGCTCTGGACAGCGTCATGGAATCGTTACCCCAGGGGAAAACGTAATAAGGTGTATACTGACCGCCTCTTCCTGCGTATTCCCATTCGGCTTCGGTCGGAAGGCGAATTCCGTTCTTTGTGAAATCGCAGCTCCAGGTTGAAAGATTATAGCAGACGGGCAGGCCGAGCTGCTGGCTTAACCAGTTGCAGTAAGCTGCCGCTCCGTACCACATCACGCCTACGACTGGGTGGTTTGCCCTGAAATCAACGACGGAGAATAAAGTGCCGTTCCAGCTGATGCTGCAGTAAGAAGTGTCCTGATATGTGAAACAATATACGTTTGTATCTCCGACCGCATATACTCTTTTGTTGCGCACTTCTATAAGGTTCTGGGATTTCGCTGAATTGAGATACTGGCAGTACTGCTGGTTTGTAGTTATGTAAGTGCCTATGTAAAATGAATCAACATGCACCGTATGAAGAGGAAGTTCGTCGCTCGGGTGCTGCGGATCGACATATCCGTGATGGTCGCCCATTACAAAATCGCCGCCTTTGATAAGTGTCAGCGATGGATAATCGAGAGGTCTTAGAGAGGTTCCCCTGACGCATATCACATAACAAAGATTTGTTTTGTTGTCGTATGTAACCAGACCGTATGCCGTGTTCATATACCATGCCTTCGCGGTTTGTCCGAAAGCGGTGGTTGAAGACCAGTAATTGCCGGTCTGAATACCGCTGAAGAAACCGGTATCAAGCGAAGGATTTTTTCTTAGTTCTGAATTCAGAGACTGCAGCTCTTTTATGTTCGGCATCCGCCAGTCCGAATATCCCGATAAGGAAAGGCTTTCCGCGTAACTGAGCGCCTGTTCCCATGTCATCGCTGATGTCAAAGGTGATTTAACCCACATGAGTCCGGTTATCATATCTGTGATGGTGCCGTTCTGATTATTTCTGAACTTTATGGAAGGGTTTGAAATGCCGTATCTCACCGCTCTAACATGAAAACGTTTTGTTCCGCCCGCGCTTATAGTTTCGGCTTTAGGATGAGAACCGAGTCCTCCTCCTGAATTTGTTACCCATACTTTCGTCGAATCGTCGGTCTGCTTATTGGCCGACCACCAGTATTCCGCGAGCGTCTTTGTAAAATAAATTGTATCCATCGCGGGGTTCAGTCTTCCGTGGTTCAGAATTCCGAAAAGTTCGGCGGGTGTAGGAAGTCTCCAGTCGCTGTATCCTCCCAGTACCAGATTGTCGCAGTAAAGAACGGCGCTTTCATATGTCATTTCACCCCCGTCGGATTTCTGCCATATAAGTCCGGTATTGTTGTCCGTAATCGTTCCGTTGCTGTTGTCGGTAAACGAGGGGATATTCATATTGTAATCGGAATCCTCTCCGAATGTTGCCGTATAATCTCCTGTCTGGCCAGTGTCGGGGAGCCGGTACACAGTGTAATTCTGCGCCGCGAGCTCCGCTGCGAGCATCAGTGTAAAGGCTAAAATCGTGTAAAATCTTTTTCTGAACATTTCGGGAATTTATTTTATATAAAGCATTTTCAGTGTTTTTGAAAAACTGCCGTAAGTAATCCTTGCGAAATAAACTCCGCCCGGCATCGAATATTCTTCAGGCCTGAACAGAATTTCATAACTTCCTGATTTCTGGAAACCGTTTACAGGAGCGGCAATTTCGCGTCCAAGCAGGTCGAATATTTTCAGCTGAACAAATTCATAGGAAGGTATGCTGTAGCTTATTACAGTTGAAGGATTGAACGGATTCGGGTAGTTCTGCCTGACTGTGAATTCTTTGACATCAGAAAGATGTTCATTTATGCCTACGGCAGAGCCCGATGTATCGATAGTATATGCGTAACTAATATCACCGTTGTGCCTGCTTGTACTTTCTTCGGACGGAAGGTAAGTCCTTATATATTCCACTTTGATAGTTGAATTTGTCACGGATACAAGCGCATAGCCTCTGCTCGGAATGAATACTCCGTTTACATATCCGTATTGAGTAGCCGACAGGTTAGTATAGCTTTTCGAAGACGGCTGGGGGAGTTCCTGATAAATTACCCCGTCTTTCGACTGGTATCCGAAGAAGTGGTCGTGGCCGTGGAAAAATATATTTACTTTATTTTCCACCATCAGCTGATGAACGGGTTTTCCGCCCCATCCCTGTCTGTAAGTGTCGAAACCCCAGGTCGAGTCGAGGTTTCTTCCGCCGTTTTCCCAGAGATGCGCTATTTCGACGCCGCCTCTTCCGTCGTTACCGTTTCCGCCAACTACCTGATGACAGAATACAAATTTGAATTTCGCCTGGCTTGAAGTAAGCACGTTTTTGAACCAGTTGAACTGTGTCTGTCCGAGAGTCCAGCCCCATCCCGGTTTTGACATCGTGTACCAGTAAGGGTCAATTACTACGAACAGACAGTTGCCCCATTCCCACGCATAATAATTCTGCCGGAGTCCCACGTACGGCTCTGAAACCAGGTTGCCGGTATAGAACACAGTATCGGGAAGGGGATTCGGATAGTATTTCGTTCTGGCGTTCGACGCCCAAACGGCAAAGTTGTTAGCTGTAGTATCCCTGTACCATCCGCATTCGCCTTCGTGATTCCCGAGAACGAGGAACAAAGGAATCGAATGACATATCTTGTCGAAATAAGACCTGAAAAGAAGATGCCTGTCGCGAATTGTGACTTCGTTCTTCACCGTCAGTTTTTCCGACATGAAAGTATCCCCGAGGTCAAGAAGAAAATCGGGATTCTTAGATGCAATATTTTGCAGCGTCAGAGCGTATACCGCTGTGTTCGAATTCGTGTCGAGATGCGGGTCGGCTTCAATGGCAAAACAAAAAGAAGTGCCTGACGCCCTTTTTGTGCGGAAAGAATGGCTGTAACGGTAAAGGAACGAGCCCGAGCCGGCAAGCCGGTATCTCATCCTGTAAAAATATTTTGTATTGGAAGCGAGGTTCGTGATTTTTATGTTGAACGGAATGCTGTCCTGGGTTGTAATTATACCTGTCTGATTAGTGTAATTAATTGAGTCCGGTCCGTATTCATAATACACGTTCAGACTTTTATTTGAGCAGGCATTTATAGTAATGGAATTCGCAGTCGGTCTTCCCAGCAGTTCCTGACAGTGGAATGACAATGTGTCCGTGAATGCCTGATTTTCCTTACTCACTGGACTTAACATGTTAACATCGTCTTTGAAACCGAATATGATGGAAAAGAGGGAAATGATGACCAGCGACAGCAGTTTTTTCATTTTATACTTTTAGTTTTTGAATTGTGTTATTCTCTTTGGCGTTTTTCTTTTCTGTTTTCCTTATCGTCCTTTTGAGGATTCTTGTCAGGTTTGAAATAGTCCCTGATTTCCCTTACAAGGTTCCGGAATTTTTCTATCTGTTCGGGAGAGCAGATTTTCTTGAATTCCTGCGCCTGCTCAATCCTGAGCATCTCCATCGTGTATTCGTATTCTGCAATACTTCTTGCGATTCTTGAAGTCAGGGCAGTATCCGCATTTTTGCTGAACATTACGCTGTTGAGTGAATCGCGCATGTATCTTATCGAATCCGAAAGAATTTTTTCCTTCTCAAAGAATTTTCGGCGGAGCCGGTCTATACTATCCGATTGCTCTTCAGTCAGTTTAAGTTCTTTTTCGAGAACTGATGATACATCGCGTTTTTCGTTTCTGTCTTCTTTGCCCCTCTGCCTGTCTTCGGGACGGTTTTTGATTTCATAAAAACCGATAATTGTCATGTTCAGAAGCACGAGCACTATTATAATGGATTTCAGCAGTTTGTTTTGTGAGAAAATTTCCATGACTTTTGTTTTAATTGTCAGGGTTAACAAGAAGTTCTTTAAGTATTATGTTTAGGTCGCTTTGCCTTTCGCTGTCCCGGCTTTCGGTTTTAGACGAATACCTGAGCAGAAAACCGATATTTATAATGACGATTATCAGGGCGGTGATTATTAGCTTCGGAACAAATCCTGAATCGAATTTATTCTTTTCTTTCCGCCCGAGTCTCAGCTGCAGGCTGCGCTTCCATTCCGCAGTAACGTTCAGTCCGCCGGAAGAACCGAACTCTTCCAGTTTTCTTTCGACAAGGCTGTTTATTTCTTTTTCCTTCATATCCATTCTCAGTTTATTAGAAGATTAATTTTATTTTTTCTGGCACTAAATATTTCCCTTCAGTAATTTTTCGAGTTTTTTGCATGTTTTTTTCTTAGCGTGCGAAACGAGAGAATCGACAGCAACGGTAGTCGTATTCATTATTTCCGCTATTTCTTTGCTAGTATATCCTTCTACTTTGCTCAGTGTGAAAGCTATGCGCTGATTATCCGGCAGTGTATCCAGAGCTTCCATTATCTCCATAAGTCTGTCCTTTTCGTGAATATCCGAGTCGGGCATTTTTCCGCCGCCGATAAAATCCCTTACATCGTCGAGGTGGATTATTTTGGCAAGTCCCGCGAACCTTCTTTTCCTTTTCCGTTTTTTCAGTTCGTCCAGGCATTTAGTAACTGCAATCCTGTAAATCCAGGTAGACAGTTTTGAATTGCCCCTGAACGATTTTACGGAGCGGAATACTTCGATGAATACTTCCTGAGAGATGTCTTCGGCGTCGGTCTTGTCCTGGAAGAACTTGAAGCAAGTGTTTAGGACCCTTTCAGCATGCGCAGAAACCAATACGTCAAACGCGGCCCTGTCGCCGGTCTTTAATTTTTCAATTAATATATCGTCGTTCATTCGGAGTATGAGGTTCCTGCTTTCTTAATTAGACAAACTTACTTCACCTTTTGTTTATTTAGACGATTTTTTT